>DATMIN010000611.1:0-2855 GCA_035554275.1 Burkholderiaceae bacterium | reverse complement strand
CGGAGCTTGATGTGCCCCGTCATGTGGTGGTGCTCCTGGTGGATATGGCCGTAGAAGACAGTGACGTTCGAGAACGGCATCAGCAACTCGACCGCCTGCGCACCGTCGCGCGTGGCCCAGTCCCACTTCGGCGCCAGATCGAACAGCGGGCGATGCGTGAGCACGACGATCGGCGCCTTGCGGTCGCGCGCAGCGAGGTCGGCACGCAGCCAGGCGAGTTGCTCGTCGCCGATCTTCGCGCCCGGGTCGGACACGTTGTCGAGGGCGATGAAGTGCACGCCCTTGTGGTCGACTCGGCCAGGCGGCGCCGGCGCTCGACCGGGTCGTCGGTGGTGTGCGTGAGATCGCCGGTGAAGACGACGAAATCGGGCGGGGTCGGCAACGCGTTCACGGTGGCCACCGCCTTGCGCAGCGTGACCGCCGCGTCGGGGTTGGGCGGCCCCTTGAAACCCCAGTGGGTGTCGGACACTGGACGAAATAGAAGTCGCCCTGAGCGCCCGGCACGCCTCGGGCCGCCCCGGCGCAACCCGCCAGGCCCGTGGCAAAGACGGCGCCGCCGCCGACCGCGCATGCCCTGTCATACCGTTCGCTGGCGCGATCTATTCCATCGCGCGTTGATTTCGCGCCGCAGCGAAGCGATGATGCGGTCATGCGCACGGCGGCCGCCCCATGATTCGCGATCGCTGGTGCGCGGCGTTCGTCGACGAAGTGAGCGTGATCGCCCCGACGGTCGAGCCCGACTTCGCCCGCGCCGTCGCGTTGGAGGCCTACGCGATCAATCGCACCAGCGACCCGCGCGAGATGGCCGTGGTCTGGTTGGCGTGGCGCAAGTCCGGCTCGTCCGCACCCGCCGACCCGGCAGCGTCGCCGCCGAAGCCGGAGGACGCGCTGGCCGCGCTGTTCGCCCACCTCGATCCCCGTCCGTGAGCGACGCCCGCGCCCCGACCGTCACGCTGACGAGCGCGTCCGGCCTCACGGCCGTGTGCGACCGCGCGCACGGCGCGCTGCAGCGGCTCGCGCTCGGTGAGGTCGTCGTCAACCTGTTCGTCGGCAACGCGCTCGAGGGCGGGCCGGCGAACTTGGTACTGCGGCGGCACGGCGAGCGCGTCACCCACACGCCACTGATCGGGCCGCGCAGCCCGACGCGCTGGCGCGACGCGTCGGCCGCCGGTCGGCTGGAAGGCTCCGGCGTGTGGCAGGGCCTGCGCTATCGCATCGCATTGCAATTGGCGGCCGAGCAGCCGGCGTGGTTCTGGCACGTGCAGGTCGAGAACACCGGCACGAGCCCGGCGCGGATCGATCTCGTCGCACTCCAGGATCTCGCGCTCGCGCCCTACGCCGCGTTGCGGCTGAACGAGTTCTACGTGAGCCAGTACCTCGACCACACGCCGCTCGCGCATCCACAACGCGGCACGGTGCTCGCGACGCGGCAAAACCAGGCGGTGGGCCGCGCGCACCCGTGGTGCGCGATCGGCTCGCTGCGCCGCGCGGTCGGCTTCGCGACCGATGCGCTGCAGGTGCACGGCCTCACGCGCCGGCTCGGCGAGAGCGAACCCGGCCTCGCCGGCGACCTGCCGTCGACGCGGCTGCAGCACGAGCACGCGCTCGCGGCGCTGCAGGACGCACGCTGCGATCTCGCGCCGGGCGCGTCGATCGATCTCGGCTTCTTCGGGCGGCTGCTGGCCGACCATCCCGAGGCCACCTCGGCGGCCGATCTGGCGCGGGTCGACGAGACCTTGGGTCTCGCCGAGGCGGCGCCGCCGGCGTGGCAACCCGAGGCCGAGTCGGACGCCGGCACATCCGCGGCGAACCTGTTCACGACCGCGCCGCTGCTGGCGGCGCGCGAGGCGTTGCCGGCCGACCTCGCGTCGTGGTGCGCGGGCAGCGCGCGGCGCCACGAAGAGCTTGACGACGACGGGCGCTTGCTGTCGTTCTTCCACGGCGCCGATCGGCACGTCGCGCTGCTCGCGAAGGAACGCGCCGTGCTGCGGCCGCACGGCCAGGTGCTGCGCACCGGCGTGCTGGCGCTGCCCGACGAGAGCGCACTCACCTCGACCGCGTGGATGGGCGGCGTCTTCCACTCGATGCTGACGCAGGGCCACGTCAGCATCAACCGCTGCCTGTCGACGGTGCGCAGCTACCTCGGCCTGTTCCGCTCGCACGGGCTGCGGGTGTTCGTCGAACTCGACAGCGCGTGGCAGTTGCTCGACCAGCCGTCGGCGTTCGAGATGGCGCCCGACGCGTGCCGCTGGCTCTACCGCCACGCCGGCGGCTGCATCGAGGTGCGCAGCGTCGCGCGCAGCGAACCGCATGCGGTCGGCCTCGAGGTGCGCGTCGTCGACGGGCCGGCGACGCGCTGCCTGGTCTGCCTGCACGTCGCGCTGAACGGCGACGACGGCAGCACAGCATCAAGGGTGCTGCATCACCGCGACGGCGCTGCCGTCGTGTTCGCGCCCGTGGCCGACAGCGAGCTCGGCCGCCGCTTCCCCGATGGCCACTGGCGCATCGAGCCGGCCGACGGCATGCTGATCGAGCAGGTCGGCGGCGACGAGTTGCTGTTCGCCGACCGTCGCTCGCGTGTCCAGCCGTTCCTCGCGCTCGTCACCGCGCCGGCCCGCGAAGCCCGCTTCTCGATCGTCGGCCGCCTCGTCGCCGGCGGTGTCGACGTGCCCTCGCGCGAAGCGGCCGGCGCCGGCGCGGTGCTGGTGCTCGACGCGATCGACGCGTCGTCCGACGCGGCCGCGTCGGGCGCGCTCGACCGGCTCGGCGAACTGCTGCCCTGGCTGCGCCAGAACGCGCTGATCCACTACCTGTCGCCGCGCGGGCTCGAGCAGTTCTCGGGCGGCGGCTGGGGC
>DATMIN010000610.1:0-13298 GCA_035554275.1 Burkholderiaceae bacterium | reverse complement strand
CTGCCGCGACGATCTGGCCGCCTATCCTTATGTTCGGCAACGAACAGACCCGGGCGGAGCCGTTTCGTATGGTCGGCGGCACAACGCCCGAAGCTGAACGACGCAGGGGCCGCTTCTGCACGCCGCGTGAGATGATTGCCCATGGAAGTGAGCCCGAAGATTCGGCGCATCGCCCTGTCGTTGGCGGGCGGTCAGGGCCAGGATGTGGATCCTGCCGCCGTGGCCAGGAAAGTCGGCGCGGCCTGTCGGGCGATTGACGCCGCACTGACGCCGATCATCGGCCACAAGGGCGTCGAAGCGCTTTGCAAGCGCAGCCTGCACGTGGCCGCGCGCGCCCACCCGTGGTTGGCAAGCGAATCGGTCGGCGCGGGCACGGCGGAGTCTCTCGTGTCCTCGCTTTCCGCCCAGGGTGGCGTCGAGGCAGCCACCGGCGGGGCCGCCTTCCTGCAAGCCTTCTACGATCTCTTGACCAGCCTGCTCGGGGCCTCGCTCACCGAACGGCTGCTTCGTTCCATCTGGATCGACTTCCTGGACGACACACTCCCGCAGGACCCCGTGCCATGACGACCAAAGTTGTGATCAACCGTCTCGCCAGCGGCGTGCCGGGCCTCGACGAGGTGCTCGGCGGCGGCCTGCCCGAGTATTCGTTCAACCTGATCGCGGGCCAGCCGGGGAGCGGCAAGACGACGCTCGCGCACCAGATCATGTTCGCGCTCGCCACCCCGGAGCGCCCGGCGATCTACTTCACGGTGCTGGGCGAGCCGCCGCTGAAGATGCTGCGTTACCAGCAGCAGTTCGAGTTCTTCGACCCCGAGGTCATCAACCGCTCGGTGCGCTTCGTCAGCCTCTCCGAGGATGCGATGGCGGGCGACCTGGGCAAAGTGCTGGAACGCATCGCGGCCGAAGTGCACGAGCACAGCCCGGCGCTGGTGTTCGTGGATTCGTTCCGGTCGGTCGTGGTCGCCAGCGAAACCGACGGCAAACCGAACACCCAGCTGCAGCACTTCGTGCAACAGCTTGGCATGCTGATGACGAGCTGGCAGGCCACGACCTTCCTGATCGGCGAATACTTCGTCGAGACCGATGCCAACCCCGTCTTCACCGTCGCCGACGGCCTGATCTGGATGCGCCAGAGCGTCGAGCGCAACTCGATGGTGCGCAAGCTGGAGATCATGAAGATGCGCGGGCAACCGTCGCTGCCCGGGCTGCACACATTCCGCCTGAGCAGCGCCGGCGTCAAGGTATTCGCACCGCCGGGCAGCCGCATCGCGGGCGGCGAGTTGCGGGCAGCGGCGCCCCGCGGCAGCGCCCGCATGTCACTCGGCGTCGCGCACCTCGACGAGATGCTCGGCGGCGGGTTGCCGCGCGGCTACTCGCTGCTGGTCGCCGGCCCGTCGGGGTCGGGCAAGAGCCTGCTCGCGGCCTCGTTCCTGGCCGAGGGCGCGAGATCGAACGAGACCGGTGTCATCGCGGCGTTCGAGCAGCGCCCCGACCGCACCCGCAACGCCGCGATCGCCGCGCTGATCGACAGCGGAAAGGTCGGGCTGGTCGACGGCCGTGCGCCCGATCTGTCGATCGACGAGATCGTCGTCCAACTGCTGGCGGAGGTCGAGCGCCTGCAGGCCACGCGCGTCGTGATCGACTCGCTGTCGAGTTTCGAGCTCGCGGTCGCACCGACCTTCCGCAGCGACTTTCGCGAGTCGCTGTCGCGCATGGTCGTCGCGCTCGCCGGCGTCGGCGTCACGGTGCTGATGACTTCCGAGCTCGAGGACCGCTACACCGACCTGCGCTTCAGCCCGTATGGCACCGCCTTCATGACCGATGCGATCATCGTGATGCGCTACATCGAGGTCGAGAGCCGGCTGCGGCGTGTGATCGCGGTGGTGAAGGTCCGGGCCAGCGCCCACTCGCACGAGTTGCGCGAGTTCAGCATCGACGATGGCGGCCTGCACATCGACGAGATGCTGCCCGATCAGGAAGGCCTGCTCGGCGGTCGCCCCACCCGAACGCTGCGCGCGGCGTCGGGCGCAGCGAAGCCCGGCGATGGCTGAGCGCACTGTCCTGCTCGGGCTGCCATGAACGAGACGAGTGCCGTGAATGCGCAGGCGGCCGCGGCGGCCGCCGGCGAGTTGAACCGCTTGCAGGAGCAGGTCGAGGCGATGCGCGCGGTGCTGATCCGGCTGCTGCAGGATGTGGTGCAGGCCGAGAGCCGCCTCGACGCCAGCCACGCCGCGCAACTCGTCGAGGCCAACGAGCAGCTCGTGATCTTGGCCGTGCGCCAGCAGGAGGCGGCCGACACCGCGGCGGCGGCCCTGAGCGATGTCCAGCTCGATGCGCTGACGCAGTTGCCGGCCCGTCGCCTGATGCGCGATCGGCTGTCGCAGGCGATCGCCAGTGCGAAGCGCCGCGACGCTTCTCTGGCGCTGCTCTTCGTCGATCTGAACTTCTTCAAGGAGATCAACGACACGATGGGTCACGCCGTGGGCGATCAGGTGCTGCAGCGGGCGGCGCGCTGCATCGCGTCGTCGGTCCGCGAAGCCGACACGGTCAGCCGCCACGGCGGCGACGAGTTCCTGATCCTGCTGACCGAGATCTCGGCCGCGGCGGATGCCGAACGGGTGGCCGCCAAGGTGTCGACGGCACTCGCGGCACCCGCCCGCTTCGGCGACCACGTACTCAGGCTGAGTGCCAGCATCGGGATCAGCATCTACCCGCAGGACGGCGAGGATGCCGATGCGCTGATCGACCGGGCCGACACCGCGATGTACCGGGCCAAGCGCGACGGCACCCGGCGCCCGCCGCCCGAAGGCGTGCCCGGCACCAACGAACGCGACTGGCGCCGGCCCTTCAAGTCCTTGCACGCCCCGGTGACGGCGCTCGAGAAGGTGATCGCCGAACACGAGGTGCGCTATGGGCAACTGCAAGAGGCCAATGAACAACTGCTGCTGAGCGCGCTGAACGCGCGGGACCTGCAGACGGCCGCCGAACAGGCTCACGCGCGCCAGACCGAATTCCTCGGCGTCATCGCGCACGAACTGCGCAACCCGCTCGCGCCGATCCGCGTGGCCACGACGATGCTGGGTCGCGTGCGCAGCGACGAACCGCTGCTACCGCGCGCCCAGCAGATCATCAACCGTCAGATGGACCAGTTGACCCGCCTGGTCGACGATCTGCTGGACGTGACCCGCGCCGAGGTCGGAAAGCTGACGATCGATCCGACGCTCGTGGATCTGGTCGACGTGATCGACGATGCGATCGAGGTCAGCCGGCCGGCGATGGACCTGCGCCTGCAGTCGTTCGTGGTCGAGGTGCCCTCGCGAGCGCTGACGGTGAACGCCGATCGCATGCGGCTGGGGCAGGCCATCGTCAACCTGCTGAACAACGCGTCGAAGTATTCTCCCGAGTCCGGCCGGATCGCGTTGACGGTCGAGGCCACCGACGACAGCGTGAGCCTGTCGATCACCGACAACGGCATCGGCATTTCTCAGGCCATGCTGCCCACGATCTTCGACCCGTTTGTCCAGGACAGCCACGCCGTCGGGTTCAACGGCACCGGCCTGGGCGTCGGGCTCACCGTGGTCCGGGAGCTGATTCGCGCGCACGCGGGCAGCGTGCGCGCGCACAGCGCGGGGCGCGGCGAAGGAAGCGAGTTCGTCGTGGTGCTGCCGCTGGCGTTGCGTCAGGCGCCTTGACGCGCCGCCTCAGCCCTGCTTGTGGGCGTTGGCGTACGCGAGCCGGGCCGCGACGTGCGCCTTGAGGCGCTCGGCTGCGCCGAGCAGCCCGCGCTTCACGTCGCGCCGGGCGCGGTGGACGTTGTCCCGCAGCACGTGCAGCCGGGCCCGATGTCGTTGCGCTTGGATGGCCATTCGTTTTCTCCGTTGATGAACGGACAGGGTACACCGCCGGCGACTCGCACTCGGCATCGCCAACGAAAACGGGTCAGCTCCTTGCGGAAGCTGACCCGTTGAATTCGTTGGTCGGGACGGCGGGATTCGAACTCGCGACCCCTTGCACCCCATGCAAGTGCGCTACCAGGCTGCGCTACGCCCCGATCAAGCGCGGATTATAGGCGGGCGCTGCGCGGCTCAGACGATCAGCAGGCCGCGGATCGAGATCAGCTCCTGGCGCATCTGCGGCAACGACAGCGCCGGGCTCGCGCCGAGCGGCGCCGGTGCCGTGACCGCGGCGGTCGCCTCGACCTCGAGTTCCTCGATCATCGCGTCGAGATCGACCGCGCCGTCGAGCACGCGGGCGGCGTCGCCGTCGGGCTCGTCGCGCGCCGCCATCACGTCTGCCGCCGGGGCTTCGATCAGACGATTGCGCGCGCCGCTGATCGTGAAGCCCTGCTCGTACAGCAGGTCGCGGATGCGCCGGATCAGCAGCACCTCGTGGTGCTGGTAGTAGCGCCGGTTGCCGCGCCGCTTCATCGGCTTGAGCTGCGTGAACTCCTGCTCCCAGTACCGCAGCACGTACGGCTTGACGCCGCACAGATCGCTCACCTCACCGATCGTGAAGTAGCGCTTGGCGGGGATCGAGGGGAGCGCTTTCTCCATGAAAATCAACGATATTCCGGCAGAAAGCTAAGACTCTACTCGAACTCCTCCTCGGGCGGTATGTCGCCTTGTACGACGCCCTTCAACTTGTGACTGGCGTGGAAGGTGACGACGTTGCGCGCCTTGATCGGAATCGCCTCGCCGGTGCGCGGGTTGCGGCCCGGCCGCGGGGCCTTGCGGCGGATGTTGAAGTTGCCGAAGCCCGACATCTTCACGTCGGCGCCCGACACCAGCGTGGCATGGATCAGGTCGAAGAAGGCCTCGACCATGTCCTTCGACTCGCGCTTGTTCAGGCCGAGGCGCTCGAACAGCAGGTCGGCGAGCTCGGCCTTCGTCAGCGTCGGCGTCTCGAGCGTCGGCAGCGCGACGCGGCCGGCGTACGAGGCGTCGCGCGCCTCGGCCAGCGGCTCGTCGAGGTCGGCCGGATCCTTCGGCTCGGGCGGGCGGGTCATGGCGCCGTCCCCGCTCATGCGCGCAGCCGCACGCCGAGGCGCTGCTGCAGCGCGGCCAGCACATCGGCCACGATCGCCGCGCTGCGCTCGTCGGTGAGCGGGTGCTCGTCGTCGAGCAGCTCGAGGCGCACGCTCAGGCTGCGCTCGCCGGCCTGCAGGTCGGCGCTCGGCGCGGCCGGCTTGTAGACGTCGAACAGGCGCGCCGACTTCACGAAGCCCGCCTGGCCGGCGCCCGCGATCACCTGCATCAGCGCCGCGTGCGTGACCGCATCGCCCGCGACGAGCGACAGGTCGCGCCACACCGACTGGTGGCGCTGCACCGGCACGTGGGCCGGCAGTTCGCGCCGCATCAGCGCCGCGGCGTCGAACTCGAACAGCAGCGGCGGCGCCGGCAACTCGTAGGCCTGGCGCCAGCGCGGATGCAGCTCGCCGGCGAAGCCGATCGGCGTGCCGTCGAGCTCGATGCGCGCGCAGCGGCCCGGGTGCATCGCCGGATGCTCGGCCGCGACGAAGCGAGCAGTGCGCGGCGCGAGCAGCGCTTCGACGTCGCCCTTCAGATCGAAGAAGTCGACGCCGCGGTCGCTGCGGCCCCACTGCAATGCATCGGCGGAGCCGTAGGCGAGGCCCGCGATGCGCATCGTCTGCGCGACCCCGGCGACGCTCGACGGCCCGTCGGGCGTACCGGCATCGCGCCTGAAGACATGCCCCGCCTCGAACACGCGCACGCGCGCGGCCTTGCGCGCGAGGTTCAGGCGCAGCACGCCGACGAGGCTGCCGAGCAGGCTCGAGCGCATCACCGCGAGCTGGCTGGCCATCGGGTTGACGAGGCGGATCGGGTCGGGGTTGCCGGCCAGCTCGCGCTCCCAGCGCTCCTCGACGAAGCTGAAGTTGATCGTCTCCTGGTAGTCGAGCGCGGCCAGGGCGTGGCGCAACGCGTCGAGCGGGCGCTGCGTCTCGCTGCGCACGCGCGGCATCAGCGGCGCGAGCGGCGGCGTGTCGGGCAGCTGGTCGTAGCCGAGGATCTTGATCACTTCCTCGATCAGGTCTTCCTCGCCCGTCAGGTCGAAGCGCCAGCTCGGCGGCGTGACCGTCAGCACGCCGTCGGCGCTGCTGAACGGCAAGCCGAGCCGCTGCATCACCGCTTCGCACTGCGCTTGAGTCACCGGCATGCCGATGACCTTCGCGGCGCGCGCCACGCGCAGCCGCACCGGCGTGCGCGCCGGCAGGTTCACGCGCTGGTCGTCGACCGGGCCGGCCTGCCCGCCGCAGATCTCGATGATCAGCTGCGTGATGCGCTCGATGTGTTCGACGGTCGTCGCCGGGTCGACGCCGCGCTCGAAGCGGTGCCCCGCCTCGGTCGAGAAGTTGAAGCGGCGCGAGCGCCCCGCCACCGCCTCGGGCCACCAGAACGCGGCCTCGACGTAGACGTTGCGCGTCGTGTCGGACACCGCCGTCGCGTCGCCGCCCATGATGCCGGCTAGCGACTCGACCGACTCGTTGTCGTCATCAACGTCGGCAATCACGCCGACCTGCGCGTCGAGCTCGACGGTCGCGCCGTTCAGCAGCTTCAGCGTCTCGCCGGCGCGGCCCCAGCGCACGACCAGGCGCTCGTGGATCTTGTCGAGATCGAAGATGTGCGACGGCCGGCCGTATTCGAACATCACGTAGTTCGAGATGTCGACCAGCGCCGTCACCGAGCGCTGGCCGCAGCGCGCGAGGCGCTCGACCATCCACGCCGGCGTCGGCGCCGCCGGGTTCACACCGCACACGACGCGACCCGAGAAGCGGTCGCACAGGTCGGGCGCGGCGATCTCGACCGGCAGCACGCGATCGACGCTCGGCCGCACCGCGGGAATCACCGGCTCGCGCAGCGGCGCACCGGTGAGCGCGGCGAGTTCGCGCGCCACGCCGAACACGCTCAGGCAGTGCGCGAGGTTCGGCGTGAGCTTGAGCGTCAGCACCGTGTCGTCGAGCTGCAGCTGCTCGCGGATGTCGCGGCCGACACTGGCGGCGGCGTCGAGGATCAGCAGCCCGCCGTGGTCGTCGGAGAGTTTGAGTTCGCGCGCCGAGCACAGCATGCCCTGGCTCGCGACGCCGCGCAGCTCGCCGAGGCGGATCGCGAACGGCGCTGCGCCCTCCTCGGCCGGCGGCAGCTCGGCACCGACCAGCGCGCACGGCACCTTGATGCCGACGCGCACGTTCGGCGCGCCGCAGACGATGGTGAGCAGCTCGCCGCGGCCGACGTCGACCTGGCACACGTTGAGCCGATCGGCGTTCGGATGGCGCTCGACCGCGCGCACCTCGCCGACCACGACGCCATGGAACGGCGGCGCCGCGGGGCGCGCCGCTTCGACCTCCATGCCGGCCATCGTCAGCGTGTCGGCCAGCTCGGCGCTGGTGATCGGCGGATCGCAGAACTCGCGCAGCCAGGATTCGGGGAATTGCATCGTCGTCGTGGAAAGCCGAATCAGTTGAACTGCGCGAGGAAGCGCAGGTCGTTCTCGAACAACAGGCGCAGGTCGCCGATGCCGTAGCGCAGCATCGCGAGCCGGTCGATGCCCGAGCCGAACGCGAAGCCGATGTGGCGCTGCGGGTCGAGCCCCATGTTGCGGATGACCTGCGGGTGCACCTGGCCCGAGCCCGAGACCTCGAGCCAGCGGCCGGCGAGCGGGCCACTCTCGAACATGATGTCGATCTCGGCGCTTGGCTCGGTGAACGGGAAGTAGCTCGGGCGAAAGCGCAGCTTCAGCTCGGTGGTCTCGAAGAAGGCCTGGATGAACTCCAGGTACACGACCTTGAGGTCCTTGAAGCTGACGTTCTCGCCGACCCACAGGCCTTCGACCTGGTGGAACATCGGCGTGTGCGTCGCGTCGCTGTCGACGCGGTAGGTGCGGCCCGGCGCGATCACGCGCACGTCGGGCATGTGCGGTTGGCCGGCGTACTTCTTCGCGTGCGCCTGGGCGTAGCGGATCTGCATCGGCGAGGTGTGCGGGCGCAGGTTGAGCCAAGCGCCGTGCGCGTCCTTCACATCGACATAGAACGTGTCCTGCATCGAGCGCGCGGGGTGGTTCTCGGGGTTGTTCAGCGCGGTGAAGCTGTACCAGTCGGTCTCGATCTCGGGGCCGTCGGCAACATCGAAGCCCATCGAGCCGAAGATCGCCTCGATCCGCTCGCGCGCCCGCGTGACCGGGTGCAGCCCGCCGCCGGCGCCGCGGCTTCGGCCGGGCAGCGTGACGTCGAGCGCCTCGCCGCGCAGTTGCGCCTGCAGCTCGGCCTCGGCGAGCGCCTCGCGGCGCGCGTTCAGCGCCGCCTCGATCTGCTGCTTGGCGGCATTGATCAAGGCGCCGCGTGCCTTCTTCTCGTCGGGCGCGAGCGCGGCGAGCGCCTTCATCTGTTCGGTGATGCGGCCGGTCTTGCCGAGGTAGCGGGCCTTCGCGTTCTCGAGGTCCGCAGGCGCAGCGGCCCGCTCGAAATCGGCTCGCGCTTCGTCCACCAACGGGCTGAGGTCGTTCATCGATTCACTGCGCAAACTAAAAAGGCCGCACACGAGGCCGGCCTTGGGGAACGCGCACGGCCGGCGTCGCCACCGACCGGGCCGGCCATGCTGCACAGCGCGCGAGCACTGCGCATCACGCCGTTCAAGCGAGCTGGGCCTTGACCTTCTCGACGATGCTGGCGAACGCGGCCGGATCGTGGATCGCCATGTCCGACAGCACCTTGCGGTCGATGTCGATCGAGAGCTTCTTCAGCCCGGCCATGAACTTGCTGTACGTCACGCCATGGCTGCGGCTGCCGGCGTTGATGCGCGCGATCCAGAGCTGGCGGAAGACGCGCTTCTTGGTCCGGCGATCGCGGTACGCGTACTGGCCGGCCCGCATGACCGCCTGCTTGGCGATGCGGAAGACGTTCTTGCGGCGGCCGCGGTAGCCCTTGGCGAGGGCGAGGACTTTCTTGTGGCGGGCGCGGGCGGTGACACCACGTTTGACGCGAGGCATGTGTTTCTCCTTTCGTTGAAGCGATCAGAGACCGGCGAAGGGCAGCATCTGCTTCATGTGCCCCATGTTGGTCTCGTGCACGTTGACGGCGCCACGCAGGTGGCGCTTGTTCTTCGTGGTCTTCTTGGTCAGGATGTGGCGCTTGAACGCCTGGCCCCGCTTGACGGTGCCCCCCGGTCGAACGCGAAACCGCTTGGCCGCGCTCTTCTTGGTCTTCATCTTGGGCATGACTGCTCCTTCTTTGATTGCGGCATGCAGGCGCCGGCAAACTCTTGCCGTCTTGTAGGCCTGCAGCCGCTTCTTGCAACGCAACGGCGACGTTCACCGCTGCGTTGAATTCTCTCGATCTCTACTTCCGCTTCGGCGCCAGCACCATGATCATCTGGCGCCCTTCGAGCTTGGGCAT
Source organism: Burkholderiaceae bacterium (assembly GCA_035554275.1). GTDB lineage: Bacteria > Pseudomonadota > Gammaproteobacteria > Burkholderiales > Burkholderiaceae_C > LMDS01. The sequence goes on along the minus strand of DATMIN010000610.1, from coordinate 3,892 downwards.
GTGCTCGACCACCGAGACATCCGCCAGTTCGTCGCGGATGCGCTCGAGCAGGCGCATGCCGATGTCCTGGTGGGTGATCTCGCGGCCGCGGTAGCGCAGCGTGACCTTGCCCTTGTCGCCGTCTTCCTCGATGAAGCGGCGCAGGTTGCGCATCTTGATCGTGTAGTCGCCTTCGTCGGTACCCGGGCGGAACTTCACTTCCTTGACTTCGATGACCTTCTGCTTCGCCTTCGCCTCGGCCGCCCGCTTCTGCTCCTGGTACTTGAACTTGCCGTAGTCCATCAGGCGGCACACCGGCGGATCGGCCTGCGCGACGATCTCGACCAGATCGACATCGGCCTCGCCCGCCAGGCGCAGCGCCTCGGTGATGCTCACGATGCCCAGCGGCTCGTTCTCAGGGCCGTTCAAGCGGACTTCGGGCGCCATGATCTCCCGGTTGAGGCGGTGTTTGCGCTCGGCATTGGGAGTCCGGCGGTCAGCAAAAGTAGCGATGGTCTATACCTTTCAACGGCGCCCCAGGCGACAGGGCCCCACAACAATGAACGCGCGCCCCGGCCTGCGGGTGCGTCGCCGTTTGAGGCGGCAACGCCGGTGCCTTCACACCTTTTGGGTGATGTCAGCGGCGATCTTCTGCGTGAAGTCGGCCAGTGCCATCACGCCGAGGTCCTGGTTGCCCCGGGCGCGCACTGCAACGGCCCCGTTTGCCTTTTCCTTGTCGCCTACGACGAGGATGTACGGGACCTTCTGCATGGAATGCTCGCGGATTTTATAGGTTATTTTCTCGTTCCGCAAATCGGAGGCGACTCTAAGTCCTTGTTTTTGCAGAGATTTGACAACTTCCCGGGCGTAGTCGGCCTGCGCGTCGGTGATGTCGAGCACGCTGACCTGCACCGGCGCGAGCCAGGCCGGCAGCGCGCCGGCGTGGTGTTCGATCAGCATCCCGATGAAACGCTCGAAGCTGCCGATGATCGCGCGGTGCAGCATCACCGGGTGGGCGCGGCCGCTCGACTCGGTCACGTACTCGCCACCGAGCCGCTCAGCCATGTTGAAGTCGACCTGCATCGTGCCGCACTGCCACTGGCGGCCAAGCGCATCTTTCAGGGTGTACTCGATTTTCGGGCCGTAGAAGGCGCCCTCCCCGGGCGCGATCGCGAACTCGCAGCCGGAGCGACGCAGCGACTCCATCAGCGCCTGCTCGGCCTTGTCCCACAGCGCGTCGGAACCGATGCGCGGCTCGGGCCTCGTCGCGACCTTGTAGATGATCTCGGTGAAGCCGAAGTCGGCGTAGACCTTCTGCAGCTGCGCGGTATAGGCCACGCACTCCTCCAGGATGTGGTCTTCGGTGCAGAAGATGTGGCCGTCGTCCTGCGTGAAGCCGCGCACCCGCATGATCCCGTGCATCGAGCCGCTCGGCTCGTTGCGGTGGCACTGGCCGAACTCGCCGTAGCGGATCGGCAGCTCGCGATAGCTGCGCATCTGCGACTTGAAGATCAGCACGTGACCGGGGCAGTTCATCGGCTTCAGCGCGTACTCGCGCTTCTCCGACTCGGTCGTGAACATGTTGTCGCGGTAGTTGTCCCAGTGGCCGGTCTTCTCCCACAGGCTCTTGTCGAGGATCTGCGGGCCCTTCACCTCGAGGTAGCCGCCGTCGCGATAGACCTGCCGCATGTACTGCTCGACCTGCTGCCACAGCGCCCAGCCCTTCGGGTGCCAGAACACCAGCCCCGGCGCGTACTCGTCGACGTGGAACAGGTCGAGTTCGCGGCCGAGCTTGCGGTGGTCGCGCTTCTCGGCTTCTTCGAGCATGTGCAGGTGCCGCTGCAGCTCGTCCTTCGTCGCCCAGGCCGTGCCGTAGATGCGCTGCAGCATCTCGTTGCGGTGGTCGCCGCGCCAGTACGCGCCGGCGACCTTCATCAGCTTGAAGTGCTTCAGCTTGCCGGTGCTCGGCACGTGCGGGCCGCGGCACAGGTCTTCGAACGCACCTTCGCGGTACAGCGAAACATCCTCGCCGGCCGGGATGCCCGAGATGATCTCGGCCTTGTAGTGCTCGCCGAGGCCCTTGAAATACGCCACCGCCGCGTCGCGCGGCAGCACGCGGCGCTCGACCTTCTCGTCGCGCTTGCTGAGCTCGGTCATCTTCGCTTCGATCGCGACCAGGTCGTCGGGCGTGAACGGGCGCTTGTACGCGAAGTCGTAGAAGAAGCCGTTCTCGATCACCGGGCCGATCGTGACCTGCGCGTCGGGGAACAGCTCCTTCACCGCATACGCGAGCAGGTGCGCCGTCGAGTGGCGGATCAGGTCGAGACCTTCGGGATCCTTGTCGGTCACGATCGCCAGCGCCGCGTCGTGGTCGATGCGAAAGCTCGTGTCGACGACGCGCGCATCGGCGCCCTGCCCGATGCGCCCGGCCAGCGCCGCCTTGGCCAGGCCGGTGCCGATCGACGCCGCCACCTCGGCCACCGTCACCGGGCCGGGGTATTCGCGTTTCGAACCGTCGGGCAATTGAATCGAGATCATTTCAAGCTCCAGCAAACAAAAAGGCGCGGACTGAGCCGCGCCTTGGTCGAGAAGGGAATGGAATGCAGGGTCGAGACGCGCGGCCGACTAGACCTTCTGGAAGAAGGTGGTAGTTCGCGGTGTCATAACCATCATTGCCTTTCTCGTCCCTTTTCGTTGAGGTTGCGATTCTACATGGGCAGGATCGAGACGTTCGCGGTGCGCTCGATCAGCCACAGCGTGCCCACCACGATCGCCGCGCACGAGCCGCCGCGGATCACCAGCGGCCGAAAGCGCGGCCGCTGGCGCAGCGCGAACAGCAACGCGGTCGCGCCGACCACGATCATCAGCTGGCCGAGCTCGAGCCCGATGTTGAACTCGAACAGCGCACGCACGAATTCCGCGGTCGGCAGGTTCAGCTCGGCCAGCACGCCGGCGAAGCCGAAGCCGTGGATCAGGCCGAAGCAGAACGTCACGACGACGCGCCGCACCGGGAAGATCGGCCAGACGTTGTCGAGCGCGGCCAGGATGATCGTCACCGCGATCGCCGGCTCGATCACCGCCGGCGGCAGCGCGACGATCTTCAGCGCCGCGAGGCCGAGCGTGATCGAGTGCGCGAGCGTGAACGCCGAGACGATGCCCACCACCGGCAGCACCGCCTGCGACAGCTTGTCGACCGGCCGCCAGCCATCGGCGCTGCGCCGCATCACCGACGGCAGCAGCAGGCACAACAGGAACAGCACGTGGTCGTAGCCGGTCAGGATGTGGCGCACGCCCTCGCGCAGGAAGCCCCACGCGCCCGCCGGCGCGGCCGCCGACGCCGGCTCGGCCGCGCTGCCGCCCGGCGCCGAGGTGCCCGCCGTCGCTGACCCGCCGGATGCCGTCGGGTCGAGCATCGCCAGCACCGGCGCCTGCCCGGGGAACTGCAGCTTCGCGATGCCGCGGTGCGTCGGGTCGACCTCGCGCAGCAGCGCGTAACGAATCTTCGGCAGCGCGCTCAACACGCACGGCGACGACAGCCGGATCACCGCGTACGCGCCGTCGTTGCGCCGCTCCAGTGCGCGCCCGGCCGGCTGCAGCGTGCAGCCTTCGATCGCGAGGCGCGGCAGCGCGTACGCCTCGATGCGCGGCCATGCGTCGCGGACCTCGGCCCAGGTCAGCTTGCCGTCCTCGTTCGCGTCGATGTCGATCGCGGCGTCGAGGTCGCGCAGCGCGATGTCCCAGCGCAGCGTGGTGCCGGCGCGGGTCGCGTCGATCTGCAGGTACGAGTCGCTCGCCTTGTGCGCGTGCACCGGTACACCGAGCAGCAGCGGCACGAGGCACAGCAGCGCGCGCCAGCGGCGCCGCATCGCCCACGCGATCACAGCAGCGCCTCGATGCGCCGGTCGACCAGGCC
>DATMIN010000609.1:0-7112 GCA_035554275.1 Burkholderiaceae bacterium | reverse complement strand
GGTGCTCGGCGAGGCGGGGCGCCAGCGCGCGGCCCGGCCGCGCTTCGATCGGGCGGCGCGAGACGTGGTCGCATCGGCCGGCGCGGGCCTGCGCGCCGCGACCTTCGTCAACCTTGCCGCCGGCTGAGCCTGTCGCCCCCGGCGCCTCGCCTTCGTCGACGATCTCGCGCGTGCTTCGCAGCGCTTCGCCCGCCCGTCACCGCCATGCTCTGGCTCGCGTTGCACCTGCCGCTGCTGTCGCTCGAATCGTTCGCGGCGACGCTTCAGCCCGCGGCCACCGGGCAGCCGCTGGCGCTGATCGACGCGCATGCGATCCGCGCCGCGAACGGCGCGGCGCGCGCGCTCGGCGTGCGCGCCGGGCTGAAGCGCGCCACCGCACTCGCGCTGGCGCCGCAGCTCACGCTCGGCGCTGCCGACCCGCGGCGTGACGCGCAGGCGCTGAGCGCGGTGGCGCACGCCGCGCTCGCGTTCACGCCCAACGTCTCGACCCAGCCGCCGAGCGCCGCGGCGCCCGACGACACGCCGCACACCGTGCTGCTCGAGGTGCAGGCGAGCCTGCGCTACTTCGGCGGGCTGGTCGCGTTGCGGCGGCGGCTGCTCGCCGCGCTGGCGCCGCTCGGCCACCGCGTGCATTGCGTCAGCGCGCGCACCGCGCTCGGCGCCGCCCTGCTGGCGCGCGCCCACCCGGCGCTCGACTGCGACGACCTCGCGGCGACACGCCGCGCGCTCGACGCCGCGCCGGTCTGGCTGCTCGGCCCGGGCCGCGCGCACTGGGAGGCGCTGCAGGGCATGGGCCTGCGCACGATCGCCGACCTGCGCAGCGTGCCGCGCGACGGCCTGGCGCGGCGCTTCGGCGAGGTCGTGCTCGGCGAGCTCGACCGCGCGAGCGGTACCCGGCCCGACCCGCGCGAGCCGATCGTGCTGCCGCCCACCTTCGACGGCCGGCTCGAGCTGTTCGCGCGCGCCGACACCAGCGAGCAATTGCTGCACGGCGCCGCGGTGCTGCTGGCGCGGCTGGTCGCGTGGCTCGCGGCGCAGCATGCGTTCGTGCGCCGCTTCACGCTGACGATGGAGCACGAGCGGCGCTCGCGCCGCGACGCCGGCGCGGCGGCCGCGACAAGGCTCGAGGTCGCGCTGGCCGAGCCGTCGCGCGACGCCGCCCACCTGCAATTGCTGCTGCGCGAGCGCCTGGCGCAGCTGACGCTGCCGGCCCCGACGCTCGAGCTGGCGCTGCACGCCGACGACATCGCCCGGCGTGCGCCGCCGAACGCCGAGCTGTTCCCGACACCGGCCACCGAGCACGAGGGCCTGACGCGCCTGATCGAGCGGCTGCAGGCGCGGCTCGGCCGCGAGCAGGTGCTGCGCCTCGCCCCGCTGCAAGACCATCGCCCCGAGTGCGCGACCGCCTGCCGGATCGCCGACGCATCGATTCGCCCGGCGCCGGCGCGCGGCCACCGGCCGGTGGCGGAAGCGTCGCCGCGCCGCCCGGCGCGGCCGGTATGGCTGCTGCATCCGCCCGAGCCGCTGCCCGAGCGCGCTGGCGCGCCGTGGTGCGGGGCCGAGCCGCTGCAGCTGCTCAGCGGCCCCGAGCGGATCGAATCGGGCTGGTGGGAGGCGCCGCTGGTCGAGCGCGACTACTACATCGCCCAGCTGCCCGATGGCGCGCTGGTGTGGATCTACCGCTCGCGCGTGCCGGTGGGGCTGGGCGCGCCGTGCTGGTTTCTGCAGGGGCGGTTCGGTTGAACGCGGCGCCGCGGGTTCAGGCGACGCGGCCGAACCACCAGACCGACAGGCCCGCCGCCAGCACCACCAGCAGCGCGCCGGCGGCCGCAAACAGGGCGCTGATCTCGGTCTCCTTCTTCTCGACGATCAACCGCGTCGACAGGCCCTGATAGACCTGCTTCAGGTCGGCCGCGGTGCCGGCGTAGAAGTAGTCGGCGCGCGTCATGTTGGCGATGTTCTTCAGCGTGTCCTCGTCGAGCCGCACGCGCATCGACCAGCCCTCGAAGCCGATCGTCTCGCCTTCCTTGGTGCCCACACCCACCGTGTAGACGCGCACGCCGCGGTCGGCCGCCATCTTCGCGGCCTCGACCGGGTCGGGCCCGGTGGTGCGCTGGCCGTCGGTGAGCAGGATGATCGCGGCCGAACCGTACGAGCCCGGCGCCACCGGCGTGAACGTCGGCCTGGGCTTGTCGCCCGGCGCCGGCGGCATCTCGCGCTGGCCGGTGATCTGCGACAGGTCGATGCCGGCGTCGGGGAAGAGGGTGGCGAGCGAGAGCACGATGCCGCTGCCGATCGCGGTGCCGCGCTGCAGCTGGAAGCGCTCGATCGCGGCGACCACGTCGTCGCGGCTCAGCGTCGGCGCCTGGACCACCGCAGCGGTGCCGGCGAACTGCACGACCGCGATGCGCACCGTGCGCGGCAGCTCGGCGACGAACGCCTTCGCGGCTTCCTTCGCGGCGGTGATGCGATCGGGCGCGACGTCGGTCGCGCGCATGCTGCCCGACACGTCGATCGCGAGCACGATCGTCTTCTCGGCGGTCGGCAGCGTGATCACGGCCGCGGGGCGCGCGGCCGCGATCAGCAGCGCCGCGATCGCGGTAAACAGCAGCGCCGGCGGCAGGTGCCGGCGCCACGCCACGCCCTTGCCCATCGCCTGCTTGACGAGGCTCAGGCTCGCGTAGCGCAGGCTGCTCTTCTTGCGCCGGCGCAGCAGCCACACATAGAGCAGCACCAGCAGCGGCAGCGCGAGCAGGCCCCACAGCATCTCGGGCCAGAGGAAATTGAGCGGCAGCTTGTACGACAGCAGGTCGTTCATGCCGCCACCTCGCTGCGCGCCGGCGCCAGGTGCGCCGCCGAGCCGGCGCGGCCGGGCTTGCCGCTCCAGTTGGCCAGGCGGCTGCGCTGCTTGCGCAGGTCGGCGAAGCGCAGGATCGCGTCCATCAGCGTGCCGTCGGTCGAGAGCTCGAGCGTGTCGACGCCGGCGTGCGCGAGGCCGGCGAGCAGCGCCTCTTCGCGCGCCGCCGCCGCCGCGGCGAAGCGCGTGCGAAAGCCCCGGTCGTGCGTGTCGACGACGAGCTGCTCGCCGCTCTCGGCGTCGTGCATCGTCACCAGGCCGATGTCGGGCAGCTCCATCTCGAGCGGATCAAACAGCCGCACCGCGGTCACGTCGTGGCGCATCGCGAGCTGCGCCAGCGCCTTCTCCCAGCCGGGCGCGCTGATGAAGTCGGAGACCACGAACACGCTGCTGCGCCGCTTCAGCACGCCCTGCGCGGCGACCAGCAGCGTGCGCAGATCGGTCGCGCCGGCGGCCGTGTGCTCGGGGCGCCCGCCGATGCGCTGCAGCAGCTCGAGCACGTGGCGGCGGCTGTTGCCGGCCGGCAGCACGGTGTCGACCTCGGTGCCGTAGAGCAGCGCGCCGACGCGGTTGCCGTGGCGCGTGAGCAGCCGCGCGAGCACGCCGACGAATTCGCGCGCCAGGCCGCGCTTGGTCTGCTCGCCCGAGCCGAAGTCGACGCTCGCCGAGAGATCGACGAGGAACCAGCCGGTCAGCTCGCGGTCTTCGGTGAACTGGCGCACGTAGGGCTGCTGCAGCCGCGCGGTGACGTTCCAGTCGATGTGGCGCACGTCGTCGTGGTGCTGGTACTCGCGCAGGTCGGCGAGGTCGAGGCCGGCGCCGCGCCACAGCGTGCGGTAGTCGCCCTGCAGCAGGCCGTCGAGGCGGCGGATGACGGTCCACTCGAGGCGCTTGAGCAGCGCCTCGGCGGACGAGGGCGGGGCGGCGGCAGCCATCGCGTCGTGGCGCTCGCTCAGGCCGGCGGCGCGAGCGGCTTGTCGGGCACGGGGATCTTCTTCATCACCTGCTGCACGACGTGGTCGGCGCTCAGGCCGTCGGCGAGCGCCTCGTACGACAGCACCAGGCGGTGGCGCAACACGTCGCCGACGAGGCCGGTCATGTCCTCCGGCAGCGCGTAGCCGCGGCCGCGCATGAAGGCCAGTGCGCGCGCGCCCTCGATCAGGCCGATCGTCGCGCGCGGGCTCGCGCCGTAGGTCAGGTACTTGGCCACATCGGGCAGGTCGTAGCGCGCCGGCCGGCGCGTCGCGCTGACGAGCTTGACGGCGTACTGCATCAGCGACGGATCGACGTAGACCTTGCGGCACTCCTGCTGCAGCTCGGCGAGCTGGCCCATGCTCGCGACCGCAGAGACCGCGGTGGGCACGCCGGTCACCCGCTGCGCGATCACGAACTCTTCGTCCTCGCTCGGGTAGTCGACCAGCACCTTCATCATGAAGCGGTCGACCTGCGCCTCGGGCAGCGGGTAGGTGCCCTCGGTCTCGATCGGGTTCTGCGTCGCCATCACGAGGAAGGGCTCGGGCACCTTGTGCGTCTCGCCGGCGATCGTGACCTGGCGCTCCTGCATCACCTCGAGCAGCGCGCTCTGCACCTTCGCGGGCGCGCGGTTGATCTCGTCGGCGAGCAGCAGGTGGGTGAACACCGGGCCGAGCGAGGTCGAGAACTCGCCGGTGCGCGGGTTGAAGATGCGCGTGCCCACCAGGTCGGCCGGCACCAGATCGGGCGTGAACTGGATGCGCTTGAACGTGCCGCGCAGCGTCTGCGCGAGCGTCTTCACCGTCAGCGTCTTCGCCAGCCCCGGCACGCCCTCGACGAGCAGGTGGCCCTGCGCCAGCACCGCGACCATCACGCGCTCGAGGAAGTGATCCTGCCCGACGACGACGCGCTTGACCTCGTAGAGGATCTGCTCCATCAGCGTGGAGGCGTGGGCGCTGCTGCTGTTGACGTTGGTGCTGTCCATGCGGGCTCTCGAAAGGCGCTGCGGAGGTCGGCGGCTCAGCTCAGAACGGTGGCATGCCCACCGCGGCCGCGGCGTTCTCGATCGGCACCGCAAAGCCGATGCCGATGAAGGTGCGCTGGTGCGACGGGTTCAGGATCGCGGTGACGATGCCCACGACCTCGCCGTCCATCGTGACCAGCGGGCCGCCCGAATTGCCCGGGTTCGCGGCGGCGTCGAACTGGATCAGGTTGGTCATCGTCTGCTTGCCTTCGGGCGAGCGGAACTCGCGCTTCAGGCCCGACACCACGCCGGCCGAGGCCGACGGCCCGATGCCGAACGGGAAGCCGACCGCCATCACCTGGTCGCCGGGCGCCAGGTCGGCGGTGCTGCGCAGCGTCGCGGCTTCGAGGTCGTCGGGGATCGTCTTGGCGCGCAGCACCGCGAGGTCGTTCTCGGGCTGCGTGCTGAGCACGACCGCGTCGGACTCGGTGCCGTCCATGAACGTCACCTTGATGCGGCGCGCGCCGTTGATCACGTGCAGGTTGGTCAGGATCGTGCCGTTGTCGATGATCACGACGCCGGTACCGATGCCCCGCTCGACCGGGGTGCGCTCCTTGCCGCCCTTGGTGATTTTGTCGAGCTTGTCGCCGGGCGCGGCGCTCTCGCTCTTCTGGTCGTCGCGGTCGCTGCCGTCGTCGCCCTCGGTCAGCAGGCCCACCACGCGCACCACCGAGGGCAGCACCGCGTCGTACGCGGCGGCCACCGGCGAGGCGAGCGGCTTGTCCTCGATCGACTTGCGCATCGCGGTGTCGATCTGCTGCATCGTCAGCGCCGGCGTGCGCGGCGCGAGCGAGGCGTTGAACGCGACGCCGCCGGCCACCAGCGCCAGCACCGCGCCGGCCCACAGGCGGCGCTCGTGGCGCGCCATCGCCGCGCCGAAGCGGGTGCGGCGCGTGCGTGCAGGCGGCGTGGCGGCGGGGTCGGCGGCGGGCGCCGCCGCCGCCGAGGCAGGGGAGGTCTCCGTCCGGGCCGGCGGCCGCGAGCGGCTGTAGAGCGGTGCCTTCTTCATGGCCTGAACCCCGAGAAAAGATGTCGACTCTGGTCCGGTGGCGGTGGATGCAAGAAGCAGACCCTGCCCGCCGCGCCGCTACGGTAGCACGCGCCAAATGTCCTGTCTCGGCGTGCGGCGCGCGCGGGCCGCCGCGGGCCCCGGTGCATCATCGCGTCCGTGTGGATCGACAGCCATTGCCACCTCGATGCGAGCGAATTCGATGCCGACCGCGACGCGGTGGTGGCGCGCGCGCGTGCCGCCGGCGTCACCCAGATCGTGCTGCCGGCGGTGGAGCGCGCGAACTTCGCGAGCGTGCGCGCGCTCGCGCATGCGCACGGCCTGGTCTACGCGCTCGGCATCCACCCGCTGTGCGTCGCTCGCGCGGCCGAGGCCGATATCGACCACCTGCGCGACGCGCTCGAGGCCCATCGCGACGACCCGCGGCTGGTGGCCGTCGGCGAGATCGGCCTCGACGGCTTTGTGCCGGATGCCGACCCGGCGCGCCAAGTGCATTTCTACGCCGCGCAGCTGCGCCTGGCGCGGCAGGCCGGGCTGCCGGTGATCCTGCACGTGCGCAAGTCGGCCGACGCGCTGCTCAAGCAGCTGCGCGTGATCGACGTGCCCGGCGGCATCGCACACGCGTTCAACGGCAGCGCGCAGCAGGCGCAGACCTTCGTCGCGCTCGGCTTCAGGCTCGGCTTCGGCGGCACGCTGACGTTCGAGCGCTCGCTGCAGATCCGCCGCCTCGCGCAGGCGCTGCCGGCGCAGGCGCTGGTGCTCGAGACCGACGCGCCCGACATCCCGCCGCAGTGGCTGTACCGCACGCGCGAAGAGCGCGAGGCCGGCGCGACGATGCGCAACGAGCCGGCCGAGCTGCCGCGCATCGCGGAAACACTCGCCGAACTGCGCGGGCTGTCGTTGCCGGCGCTGGCCGAACTGACATCGGCCAACGTGCGCGCGGCGTTGCCGCGCTTGGCGGCGCTTGCATGAGCGCCGTGCTCGATGGGCTCGCGCCGGTGGTGGATGCCCGCACGCGCCTCGTCGTGCTCGGCAGCTTCCCGGGCGTCGCGTCGCTGCAGGCGCAGCAGTATTACGGCCATCCGCGCAATCACTTTTGGGCGATCCTTTCGGCGCTGTGGCAGATCGACCTGGCCGGCGCGGCGTACCCGCAACGTCTCGCCGCGGCGCTCGACCACGGCCTGGGCATCTGGGACGTCTACGCCAGTTGCCGCCGCGAAGGCAGCCTCGACAGCGCGATCCGCGAGCCG
>DATMIN010000608.1:0-9417 GCA_035554275.1 Burkholderiaceae bacterium | reverse complement strand
GAATCTCCCCTTTGGCGCCCCTGGACATATCCTCTCCGCCACCTTTCCAGCCTCAGAGCTTTGATGATCCCGCCAAGGCCGTCGAGACGCTGACGGCGCTTTACGAGCGCAATACGGCGTTCCTGATCGAGAGCTTCGCCGAACTTGCGCGGGGCGCTCCGATCTCCTCGCGCTACCGCGCTTTTTATCCGCAGGTCAGCATCGAGACGACAAGCTTCGGCCATGTCGATTCGCGGCTTTCCTATGGTCATGTCACGGCACCCGGCATCTATACGACGACAGTCACCCGGCCGAAGCTCTTCAAGCATTACCTGAAGGAGCAGCTGGCGCTCTTGATGAAGAGCCACAACGTTCCTGTCATCGTCTCGGAATCGACGACGCCGATCCCCTTGCACTTCGCCTTCGGCGAGGGTGCGCATGTGGAAGCATCGACGACCGCATTCGTCGACATTCCGATGCGCGATATCTTCGACACGCCCGACCTCAACACCACCGACGACGAGATCGCCAATGGCGAATATATCCCGCCGCCGGGAGAGCCCTCGCCGCTTGCGCCGTTCACCGCGCAGCGCATCGACTATTCGCTCGCCCGATTGTCGCATTATACGGCGACGCATGCCGAGCATTTCCAGAACTTCGTGCTGTTTACGAACTACCAGTTCTATATCGACGAATTCTGCAGCTGGGCGCGCAAGCTGATGGCGGAGGGCGGCGACGGCTATACTGCCTTCGTCGAGCCCGGCAATGTCGTCACCCTGCCCGGCTCGCACGCGCCGGAAACGGATTCCGCCCTCACCCGCCTGCCGCAAATGCCGGCCTACCATCTGAAAAAGAAGGGCCATGCCGGGATCACCATGATCAATATCGGCGTCGGCCCCTCCAACGCCAAGACGATTACCGACCACGTCGCCGTGTTGCGCCCGCATGCCTGGCTGATGCTCGGCCATTGCGCCGGTCTTCGCAACAGCCAGCGGCTCGGCGACTATGTTCTCGCCCATGCCTATATGCGCGAGGACCATGTTCTCGACGACGACCTGCCGGTTTGGGTGCCGATCCCGGCGCTGGCCGAGGTGCAGGTGGCACTGGAAGCCGCCGTTGCCGAAATCACCGGCTATGAGGGTTTCGAGCTGAAGCGCATCATGCGCACCGGCACCGTCGGCACGATCGACAACCGCAACTGGGAACTGCGCGACCAGCGCGGGCCGGTGAAGCGGCTCTCCCAGGCGCGCGCGATCGCGCTCGACATGGAATCGGCGACAATCGCCGCCAACGGCTTCCGCTTCCGCGTGCCCTACGGCACGCTGCTGTGCGTCTCCGACAAGCCGCTGCACGGCGAGATCAAGCTGCCGGGGATGGCGAACCACTTCTACCGCGAGCGCGTCGACCAGCACCTGCGGATCGGCATCCGCGCGATCGAGAAGCTGCGCGCGGCCGGCGTCGACCAGCTGCACAGCCGCAAGCTGCGCAGCTTCGCCGAGGTCGCGTTCCAGTAGCCCTGCACGTGCGCGGCGCGCGCGCCAGGCTCAGTGGCAGGGCTGCTCGGGCAGCATCACGCCGAGCCGCACGGTCTTCGGCGCGCGCATCGGGTGGTGGATCGGCACGAGGTCGAACATCGCCACATGCGTGACGCCGGGCGGCACCGGATCGTTGTCGTCGATCACGTAGAGCGCGCCGCGCCGGCGCAACTCGTCGGGCCGCACCCACGGCGTCGCCGACTCCGTGTCGAACACCTCCAGGCGGCCGCCCGAGTAGAGCGACACCAGACCCGCATCGAACACCGTGCCGGCGACGTAGCGCAGCGGGCAATCGGTCGACTCGCGCCAGTGCCGTACCGCGGCGCGCGCCAGACGCCGCGCCGGGTACATCGTGTCGATGCGGCGCGCGGTCAGCAGCGTCGTCGGGTCGCGGTGCTCGGTCGCGTACCAGCCGAGGCTCGCGCCGTGCACCGCGAGCGCGACGAAGACGAGGCGGCGCAGGTCGATCGGCCAGCGCCGGTCCCACACATACGCGAGCCAGATGGCGAAGAACTGCAGCGCCTGCACGCCCCAGTGGTTGCGCAGCCCGGCGCCCGCGCCGAGCGCCATCAGCAGCAGCACGCCCAGGCCGGCCCACAGCAGGCCGATCATCCAGGCGCGGAAGTCGCGCGCCACCGGCGCCTCGGCGGCCGCGACCGGCACGCGCAGCGCGAGCCGCGACCACAGCGCACACAGCGCGAGCGCGAGCAGCGCCGGCGACCACACGCGCACCTGGTTGGCGAGGAAGGCGACGATGAAGCCGAGGCGCTGGCCCAGCCCGGCCGCCTCGATCGACTCGGACGCATAGCGCAGCGTGCTGTAGTCGTGCTGCACGACCCAGATGGCGTGCGGCGCGCACACGCCCACCATCGAGACGATCGCGAGCATCAGGCCGCTCCACGGCGCCGGTGCGCGCAACCGCCCCGCCAGCGCGAGCGCCAGCACCAGCCCGGCCAGCGGCACCAGCGCCTGGTACTTCGACAGCGTCGCCGCACCGGCCGCGACACCCGTTGCGAGCCACCAGGCCGCGCCGCCGCGCGGCGCGCGGCTGGCCCGCATCGCACACCAGACGCACGCCGCCAGGCACAGCACCAGCACCGTGTTGTGGTTGTAGAGCTGCACGCGCTGCGAGAAGGTCATGTTCAACCCCCACAGCACGATCGCCGCCGACGAGACGCGCGCACCGACCAGCTCGCGCCCGATCAGCCAGGTGAACAGCGCGGTGCCGAGCAGGCACAGCGTGGCCAGCGTGTAGGCCCAATAGACGGAAGGGCCGAACAGCTTGATCGTCGTGCCGAGCACCCACGACGGCAGCGGCGGGTGCTTGTGGTAGCCGAGCTCCAGGCTCTGCGCCCAGTTGAACTGCTCGATGTTGTCGCCGAACTGGGCGGTGTTGAAATACGCCGCCCACAGCGCCCACAGCACGACCATGCCGAGCGCCACACCGAGCGCATGCAGCGGGTGGATCGCGCGCGCGGGCAGCACGCGCCGGGTCGGCAGCAGGGTGGACGTCGTCACCGCGGGATTCCAAACGAGGGGGCGCGGTGGCGTACCGCGCGATGCCGTGGCCGCGATCGAAGCACGCGCCACGCGGCGGCGCCACCGGGAAGGGCCGGCGGCATTTTAGGGGCGGGCGCCCTGCCGAGAGCACCGATTGCCCCTCGAACGCCGATCCCGTACGCTGTTTGCCACAGAAAGCCCGCCGACGCTGTCGGGGGGACGCGACGCGCACGACGCGCGCGGCGCCCCCGGCGAGGAGAACCCAGCATGCCGTCGCCCATCCCGCACGCGGCCGTTCAGGCCATCCGAACCATCGCGCTCGTCGGCCAGACGGGCGCGGGCAAGACCTCACTCGCCGAGGCCCTGCTGTGCAAGGCGGGCGCGATCGGCGCGCCGGGCAGCCTCGAGCGCGGCACCACCGTCAGCGACTTCGATCCGATGGAGCGGCGCGCCCAGCACTCGCTGAACACCGCGGTGCTGCACCTCACGCATCGCGGCACGCGCGTGCACCTGCTCGACACGCCGGGGTATCCCGATTTCGTCGGCCAGTCGATGACCGCGCTCGAGGCGGTCGACACCGCCGCGGTCGTGATCAACGCCGTCACCGGCATCGAGATGATGAGTGCGCGGATGATGGAGTGGGCCGCCGGCCGGCAGCTGTGCCGGATGATCATCGTCAACAAGATCGACGCGGCCGGCGTCGACCTCGCGCTTCTGGTGCAGCAGATCCAGGCCACGTTCGGCAAGGAATGCCTGCCGCTGAACCTGCCGGCGCGTGGCGGCACCGCGGTCGTCGACTGCTTCTTCAACCCATCGGGCGCGGCCGACTTCGGCAGCGTCGAGGCGGCGCATCGCGCGCTCGTCGAGCAGGTGGTCGAGGTCGACCCCGAGTTCGTCGAGCGCTATCTGAACGACGGCGATGTCGACCCGCGCGAGCTGCACGCGCCGCTCGAGGAGGCGCTGCGCCAGGGCCACCTGATCCCGATCTGCTTCGTCTCGGCGCGCAACGGCGCCGGCGTGGCCGAGTTGCTCGACGTGATCGACGCGCTGCTGCCGAATCCGGCCGAGGGCAACCCGCCGCAGTTCTTCAAAGGCGAAGGCGCGGCCGCGAAGGAACTGCACGCGCAGTGCGACCCGGCGCAGCACGTGATCGCGCACGTCTTCAAGGTCACGGTCGACCCGTACGTCGGCAAGATGGGCGTGTTCCGCATCCACCAGGGCACGGTCACGAAAGACAGCCTGCTGTACATCGGCGACGGCCGCAAGCCGTTCAAGGTCGGCCACCTGTTCGTGCTGCAGGGCAAGGAGCACGTCGAGGTGGCACGCGGCGTGCCGGGCGACATCTGCGCGGTCGCGAAGATCGACGAGATGCACTTCGACGCGGTACTGCACGACGCCGCCGAAGACGACCACTTGCACCTCAAGTCCCTGCCGTTCCCGGTGCCGGTGCACGGCCTGGCGATCGAGCCGAAGCGGCGCGGCGACGAGCAGCGGATGTGGGAGATCCTGCAGAAGCTCGTCGACGAAGACCCGTGCCTGAAGGTCGAGCACGTGGTCACGACCAACGAGACCGTCGTCTACGGCCTCGGCGAGCTGCACCTGCGCACGCTGCTCGAACGCATGACCGACGTCTACAAGTGCGATGTCGCCACGCGCCCGCCGCGCATCGCCTACCGCGAGACCGTCACCGCGCCGGCCGAGGGCCACCACCGGCACAAAAAGCAGAGCGGCGGCGCGGGCCAGTTCGGCGAGGTGTTTCTGCGCATCGAGCCGCTGCCGCGCGGCGCGGGCTTCGAGTTCGTCGATCAGGTCAAGGGCGGCACGATCCCGACCCAGTTCATCCCCGCGGTCGAGAAGGGTGTGCGTTCGGTGCTCGACAGCGGCGTGATCGCCGGCCATCCGCTGAAGGACGTGCGCGTCGTCGTCTACGACGGCAAGTCGCACAGCGTCGACTCGAAGGACATCGCGTTCGCCACCGCCGGCCGCAAGGCGTTCATCGACGCAGTCAAGAAGGCCGGGCCGATCGTGCTCGAGCCGATCGTCAAGGTCGAGATCACCGCGCCCGAGCACTGCATGGGCGACGTGACCGGCGATCTCGCGGCCAAGCGCGGCCAGGTCAACGGCACGCGCGCGCTGGCCGGTGGCGCGTTCGTGGTCGCGGGGCAGGCGCCGCTGGCCGAACTCGCGAACTACCAGGCGCGCCTGAACGGCATGACCGGCGGCGAAGGCCGCTACACGCTCGAGCTGAGCCACTACGAGGCGGCCCCGCCCTCGGTGCAGGCGACGCTGACGGGCCAGTACCAGGTGCGCGACGACGAGTGATGCGCGCCGGTGCTACGGCGCGCGCGGCTTGACGCAACCGGCCGCTTCCTTCGCGCGGGCGCGCGCCGTGTCGACATCGGCCGCGTGCGCGAGCGCGACGCCCATGCGCCGCTTGACGAAGCTCTCGGGCTTGCCGAACAGGCGCAGCTCGGTGCCGGGCACGCGCAGCGCCGCGTCGACGCCGTCGAAGACGATGCCGGCCGCATCGACGCCGCCGTAGATCACCGCGCTCGCGCCCGGGCTCTTCAGCGCGGTGTCGACCGGCAGGCCGAGGATCGCGCGGGCGTGCAGCTCGAACTCGTTCTGCCACTGCGTGGCCATCGTCACCATGCCGGTGTCGTGCGGGCGCGGCGAGACCTCGCTGAACCAGACCTGCTCGCCCTTCACGAACAGCTCGACGCCGAACAGGCCGAGCCCGCCGAGGTCGTCGGTCACCGCCTGCGCGATCCCGCGCGCGCGCTCGAGCGCCAGCGCGTGCATCGGCTGCGGCTGCCAGCTCTCGACGTAGTCGCCGGCCACCTGGACATGGCCGATCGGCGCGCAGAAATGGGTCTCGACGCTGCCGTCGGCGCGCTGCGCGCGCACGGTGAGCAGCGTGATCTCGTAGTCGAAGTCGATGAAGCCCTCGACGATCACGCGGCCGCGCTGCACGCGCCCGCCGGCCATCGCGTGGGCCCACGCGGGCTCGACGTCGCCCGGCCCGTCGAGCCGGCTCTGGCCCTTGCCCGAACTGCTCATCACCGGCTTCACGACACACGGGAAGCCGATGCCTTCGGTGTCGATCGCAGCGCGCAGCTCCTCGAGCGAATCGCAGAATCGGTACGGGCTCGTCGGCAGGCGCAGCGTCTCGGCGGTGAGGCGGCGGATGCCTTCGCGGTCCATCGTCAGGCGCGCGGCGCGCGCGGTCGGAATCACGCGCACGAGGCCGGCGGCCTCGAGCTGCTCGAGCATGCCGGTGGCGATCGCCTCGATCTCGGGCACCACGAGCAGCGGTTGCTTCGGCGTCGAGACTTCGGCCTCGATCAGCGCCTTCAGCTGCGCCGGGTCGCTCATCGCGATCGTGCGCGCGTGGTGCGCGACCTGCTGGCCGGGCGCATCGTCGTAGCGGTCGACCGCGATCGTCTCGACGCCCAGGCGCTGCAGCGCGATCAGCACCTCCTTGCCGAGCTCGCCGCTGCCGAGCAGCATCACGCGGGTGGCCTGGGGCGTCAGCGGTGTGCCAAGGGTGGTCATCGAGGGTGAGACGAAAGTGGGCGAAGGCCCGGATTCTCCGCCGCGGCCGCTGCGCAAGCGCGCTTTATCATCTGGTGCATGGACCCCGGCCCCCGCGATGTCGCGCAGATCCGCCTCGCGAACGCGCTGCTGCTGTTCGACGAGTTCGTGCACGCGACCGTCAAGCACGCCGATGCCGCGACGCTGCGCGGCCTCGAAGGGCGCTTCGCCGAGCGGCTGCAGATCCAGCCGAGCTACTGGAGCCAGATCAAGGGCCGCTCGCGCCAGATCGGCGAGCGCCTCGCGCGCCAGTTCGAGCAGCTGTGCCACAAGCCGCACGGCTGGATGGACGTGCGCCACGGCGCAAACGAACGTGCCGCCGCGCCGGCCGTCGGCAGCCGCGCCTCGGCCGCGGCGCTCGCCGCGGAGGCAGCGCGCGACGACCGCCAGCGCAACGTGCCGCAGGACGACGACGAGCGCTTCATCGTCGGCCTGGTGCTGACGTACTACCGCCGCCACCCGCAACGCGCCCGCGCGCGCCTGCTCGACCTGCTCGGCGAGGTGCTGACGCCGAACGCGACCGCCGCGCCGACATCACCGGCACGCGGCGCGGCGGCGCCAGCCGACGACGGCCGCGAGCTGTGGTCGAAGACGCAGGCGGCGGTCAAGCCGCTGAAGCCGCGCCGCTGACCGGTGCGGCGCGCGAGCGCGATTGCAGATTTTGCGCAACACCCCTTGCGCAAGATAATCAAATGTTTATCATCTGCGCAAGTTGCGGTGTAGTGGCCTGGTGTCGCCACCGTCCGATTCCTCTCACGCGAGACCGATGACCCCTGTGATTGTTGCCCTGGACTTGAACGTCGTCGACCGCGTTGGCATCCCGATGCCGTCGCGATCGCGCGGCGCCGCGCACCCGTTGCTTTCCGACTGACGACGTCGCCTCGACGCTCGTCGTCGAACGGCCCGGGTTGCGCACCACGCCCCGGGCCGTTCTGCTTTTGTTCACCCCTCTCTTCACCACCGGAGACGCTCATGAAGATCACCGTCCAGCCCCGCAAGCCGCGCAACCCGGTCGTTGTGCACGCCCATTTCCGACGCGCCGGCAGCCACCGGCCCGGCGGTCGATCGCTGCGCCAGCAGGCCGGCCGCGCGCTGCTGCGCGAACTCGACCGGCTCAAGGCCCACAGCCCCTAGTGCAGACGCGCGGCCGAGCCGCGCTCATCGAGGAAATCCATCATGTCGAGCCTGAAGTTTTCCCGCGGCGACGTCGCCCCTGCACCGCCGGTCGGCCACGCCGCGCGGCATTTCGCGGCGATCGGCCTGCGCAGCGCCGCATCGGCGCTCGCGCGGCTGTCGCGCCGGCTCGCGCCGCTGCCGTGGCGCGGCCACCGCCTGCCGCCGCAGTTCGAGTTCTATGCCGAGGCCGGTGCGCCCGAGGGCGCGCTGTACCGCGACGGCGAGCTGGTCGGCTGGCTGAACGGCGTGCAGCGGCTGTGAAGCCACAGGTAACGCGCTCTACTTCGACAACAACCACGTGACGGGCACGACCTCGCGGCGCGTCCGCGCGGTGTTCGGGCCCGCCGTGGCACCCTGAGACGCTCAAGCCTCAGCCACCAGCCGCCGATATCCGCGCATGACCGCTCCGATGCCCGCACCCACGCTCGAACCGTCGAGGCCGCGATGAGCGACGGCCCCGACGCGCCGGCGCCGATCGTGCATCCGCTGCGCGACCTGGCGGCGTGGACCGCGCACTTCCAGCGCGCCGAGATTCCGGTGCTGGAGCACACCGCGCAGGCGCTCGAGGCGTTGCGTGCGCACGAGGACGAAGACGCCGTCGACGCCAACCTGATCGGCGAGACGGTCGCCGCCGACCCGCTGATGACGCTCAAGGTGCTGGCGCACGCCTCGACGCACCGCAGCGCGCGCGTCGTGACGGATGTCGAGACGGTGACGGGTGCGGTCGTGATGATGGGCATCTCGCCGTTCTTCAGGGCGTTCGGCCCGCAGCCCACGGCGCAGGAGCGGCTAGCACCGATGCCGCAGGCGCTCGAGGGGCTGGAGGACACGCTGCGTCGCGCTCACCGCGGCGCGACCTTCGCGCTCGGCTTCGCGGTGCACCGGATGGACCACGACGCGGCCGTCATCCACACCGCCGCGCTGCTGCACGACTTCGCCGAGATGCTGCTGTGGTGCCACGCGCCGGCACTGGCGCTGCGCATCCGCGGCGCGCAGCGCGCCGACCCGACGCTGCGCTCGAACGTGGCGCAGCGCGCCGCCCTCAACATCGAGCTGCCCGATCTGCAGCAGGCGCTGATGAAGGCCTGGCGGCTGCCCGAGCTGCTGATCCGCATCAGCGACGACCGTCACGCCGACAACGCCAGCGTGCGCAGCGTCGCACTGGCCGTGCGCCTCGCGCGGCACACCGCGGGCGGCTGGGACAATGCGGCGATCCCCGACGACATCAGCGACATCGCGAATTTGCTGAACCTTTCGCAGGCCGCAGCGCTGCAACTCGTGCGCGAGATCTGAGCGCCGCGGATCAGACCGGCACGGCGGTCGTGTTCTTCACGCGATCGAGCACGAAGCTGGTCTTGCAGTCCTCGACGCTCGGGTGCTTGAGCAGCGTGTCCATGATGAAGCGCGCGTAGTGCGCCATGTCCTGCACGACCACGCGCAGCAGGAAATCCATCTCGCCGGTCAGCGCGGCGCACTCGACGACCTCGGGCCAGCTCTGCACCGATGCGCGGAACAAGTCCATCGGCGTGCGCTTGTGGATCTGCGAGTGCTTCTCGAGGCGCACGTTCAGGTAAGCCGTGAGGCCGAGGCCGACGCGCTCCGGCGCCACGAGCGCGACATAGCCGGCGATCAC
>DATMIN010000607.1:0-4295 GCA_035554275.1 Burkholderiaceae bacterium | reverse complement strand
GCTGCGAACCCTGGCCACTGTCGCTATGCGCTGTTTGGCGCTTCCAGATGATCTGGTTGACCACCCGATCTTTGCCAAACACCTCGTCGAGGATGCCGCGAACATAGTGCGACACGCCCCATCCCATATGCACATAGACCGACCCATCCTCCGCTAGCAAATCCCGCATCAGGATCAACCGCTCGTAGATCATCGAAATGAAACTGTCGGCGCCGCGCCCCCAGGTGTCGCGGTACGCGATCTGCTCGAGGATGTTCGGCTCCTTGTGGAAGGTCTCGCCGCCGATCTCGATGTCCATCGAGAAATCGGCCCCCACGTCGAACGGCGGGTCGATGTAGATGAGCTTCAGGCCGCCGGCTTCTTCGATCTGCTCGCGCAATGGGCCGCTCTTGAGTGAACTCAGGATCAGCTTGTTGTCGCCCCAGATCAGCTTGTTGGTCCAGCCGCGCACCTGCCGGCCGCGCGGGTCGAACAGCTCGGCTTGCGGCGAGGTCTTGGCCTCGGTGCGTGGCTCGTCCACATGCTCCAGCGTCTGGAACGGCAGCACGGTGGTGCAGACGTCGCGGGTCTTGCCGTTCCAGACCAGCTCGACCTCGCGCTTGTCTTCGAACAGCACGAAGCGGTACTTCTCTGGCAGCGGCTTGCCGGCCTGGATGAGCGTGATGAGGTCGCGCTTTTCGGCGTCGGTCAGGTCGATGGTGGGTTCGGGGCGGGAGGCCATGGAGGCGGGGCTGTCAGCGGGCCAGGGCTTCGGCGAGCGAGCAAGTCAAGGTCGGCACGGCCTTTCGCAGGCGCGCATCTTCGGTGACAAGGCGAGAGCCCAAGGCGGTTGCGGCGGCGATGAATCGAGCGTCATAGCCGCTGATCCGAAATTGCGCCGCGACGTCAAGCGCATCTCGATCGCTGACGGCGTGCAGTGCGTGATCGAAGATCTGGTGTGCCTTGTCGAGCGCTTCCATGGCCTTGGAGCGCGACGCACCACCGTTACGCATTGAAGTGGTCAACACGTTGGTCAGCTCAAAGAAGAGCAATGGTTCGCTGCGCCAGTCGGGGTCCAGCTCGTACAAGGCGCGGGCGGCGACGCCGGGTTCTCCGGCCAGGAGCAAGTGCGCTACGACGTTGGTATCGACCAGCACCATCGACTCACTCCCGCCCTTCGGCGATGGCGGCGAGTATCCATTCGGTGGTCACCGGTCCGCTCTTCAGCTTGATGGGCGGGGGCAGCTGCAGTGGCTTGCGATGCGGCGTGGCCAGCAGGCCCTGTTCGAGCAGGCAGATGGCTTCCTTCGTGACCGAACGATGGTGTTGCACCGCTTGTGCCTTCAGGCGCTCGTGCAGCGGCTCGGGAAGGTTCTTGACGACGAGAGTGGGCATGCTGGACCCCAGGAAGCAAAAGGGAAGCCAAATGGTATCAGACCGCTCGGTCTGCCGCTTCAGACTGGTATTCACGGAACATCGTCATCAGTTCCCCAAGGCTGGCCGGCGGGTGGCGGTCGAAGCCTTCCTGATCGACGTAGACGAATCGGTACACCAGGCCACCCTGGTCACGGCTGGCGGCCGTAGCGTCTTCGCACCATTGCGCGAGGCGGGCCATCTTGCGCGGCAGATCGAGTTCTTCGCGGCCCTTGGTTTCGATGATCGTGATGTTGCCGTCGTCGGCCTTGACGATGAAGTCGGGCGTGTAGCTGGACAGGTCGCCGTCGGTCCTGATGTAGTCGAGCTTGAAGCCGACCGCGAGATAGTTCTTGGCGAATGCGGCCACGCCGGTCGCGCCGTCGAGATAGGCGGCGAAGCGCAATTCAAACCCACCTGCGTTGGGCTCGCCGACGATGCGATTGAAAAGCGAGCGCTTGGCCGGCAGCCACTCGCGGTGCTGGGTGCGGAACGGCCGCACGTCGCGCAGGCGAATGAAGTCTTCGATGCGTGACGTGCCGGTGTCCTGCACCGTCAGCGCGTTGATGGCGGCCTTGAAGGTGTCGAACACGCGCTTGGCGGCGGCCGACTCGCTCAGGTTGCGCAGCACCACGGGGTCGTCGATATCGACCGGCTCGCCTTCGAACAAGCGCTCGCGCACGAAGGCCTTCACCTGGCCGTATAGCAGCTCGTAGCCGCCGACGAGCCGCAGTTCCTTCAGCAACTGGCGCGCGAAGAACGCGATCACGCTGCGGCCATCGCCGATGCCGGCGCCATCGAGTGCCATCGTGTGGTGGGCCTCGCCGTCGAGCATGGTCTTGAAGACGATCTCGCGGGTTTCCTCTGGTGTGAACGGTTTCAGCGGCACGCGTTCGGCCTGCAAGGTCAACGCATCGAGCGCCTCGAGGTTCTTGTACTCGCGCTGGTAGCGGCGTGCCAGGCGGGGCAGGGCGATGTCGAGTGCATCGACGTTCTTGTCCGGGTTGCCGGTCTCGACTTCGACCACCAGCGAATCCTCGCGCCGCGCGCCGCCACCCATCGGCACGTGTTCGAGTTCGACACCCTCGCTCTGGATGCTTTCGACGAATTCCATGAACGCCGGCGTGCCCATCACGGACATCGTCTCGGGCGTGTCGGATCCGAAGTACATGCGGCGCAACCCGCGCCCAAGCGTCTGCTCGGGCAGGATGTTGCTTGCGGCCGCATAAGCGCGCAGGCCGACGATGGTGGTGACGTTGCGCACGTCCCAGCCTTCTTTCAACATCAGCACCGAGACGATGGCTTTGTACGGGCTGTCCCAACTGTCGATCTGGTTCGCCTGGCGCCGCAGCACTTCGAGTTCCTGCTTGTCCTTGCCGGAGCTGCCTTCCGCGATCTCGCCGTTCCTTTTGGTGTGAATCACGAGCACCGCGCCTTGCAGCTCGGGGCAGATGCGTTCGAGGTGCGCGCCGACGTCGTCGCAGTTGCGCGTGTCGTCGACCATCACGAAGAGCACGGCCTTCTTGCCCAGGCGCTGATGCTCCTCATAGCTCTTCTTCCACTCTTCGATGCCGAGCGCCAGATAGTCGGCGTACTTCTCGTGGAAGATCGCGCTGGGCTGCTCGTGCAGCCGCGCGCGGCTCGCCGCGTCGGGCAGCACCGGGTGCTTCACGACGCCCTGGTGGATGGCCTCGACCAACGGATAATCGCTGACCGTCTGAACGAAGATCGCGCCGTTGTCGTGGCGCGGCGTGGCGGTAACGTCGATCTGGAGCGCGAGACGCCGGTCTTTCTGCAGCATGCGGTGATGGATATCGCGGATGCTGCCGAACCAGGCCATGCGCTCGTCGTGGATGTGGTGCGCCTCGTCGTTGAAGACGGCCAACTCATCGATCTCGCGGATCAGCTCGCCGAGGTCGGTCTTGCTGTCGGTCGTCTTGCCGCTGGGCCTCTCGCCGAAGGGCTGCAGGAAGTAGTCGCGCAGGTCGTCGTCTTCGAGCGTGGGTTCGCGCACGTCACCGAGGTAGACGCGGTGGATGTTGGTGAGGAAGAGGTTGCCCACCTCGCGCACGACGCGCACGTCGTCTTGCAGGTGCAGCGTGAGCTGGAAGTCGTCGCGCCAGTTGCGGCCGGCGTCGCCGTTGTCGGGCAGCACGGGGTCCTTGAAGAAGATGCGCAGGCCGTCGAAGTCGGCACGCAAGCGGTCGAGCACGATGATGTTGGGCGCGATGAGCAGAAAGTTGCGCGCGAGCGCGGAGCCGGGCTCGTAGAGGCGGTGGAAGAAGCTCCAGGCAATCAGCAGCGACAGCACCTTGGTCTTGCCGGCGCCGGTGGCCATCTTGACCACGTAGCGCGGCCAAGCCTCCGGGAACATGCCGGCCGAGACGGCGCCCGAGGCGTCGAAGCGCATCAGGTCGAACTTGTCGCGGGCTTCGCGCACGTCGTAGAGCCAGATCACCGATTCGACCGCTTCGCGCTGCGCGTAGTACCAGCGGAAGGGCTCGGTGCTGCCGTCGGCGCGCTGCGCGACGTGCTCGGTGCCGAACCACCAGCGAAGCAGAGCGCGGGAGGTGTCCGACGCGCCCGCATAGCCGCTGTCCCGCCAGGCCTTCACCTCGGCGCGAATGCGGGCCACCAGCGGGGGCAGCAGTTGCTCATAGGCGGTGGAGCGCAGGGCCTCGTCGGCAGGGAACCACCGGTGCGCCGGATCGAGCGCGGCGTAGGGTGAGCGGGGCAGTTCGGGGTGCAGTGCCACGGATCAGGCCGCCAGTGCCAGCTTCGGCGCGCCGAGCGCGCGCAGCACGTCGCGGATCAGCTGCGCGCGTGCGGCCGGCTCGGGCGTGTCGCGCTCGATGCGCAGCTTGTCGTTGCCGGCGAGCTTGATGTGGCGGTTCTTCTGCACC
>DATMIN010000606.1:0-2123 GCA_035554275.1 Burkholderiaceae bacterium | reverse complement strand
TTCTTCGGCCGCGCCGGAAAGATCATGGCGGCGAGCCAGCGCGACCAGCGGTTGAAGTTCGAGATCCTCGTGCCGGTGATCTCGGCCGAGCGGCCGACCGCGATCTGCTCGTTCAACTGGCACCAGGACCACTTCAGCGCCACCTTCGGCATCCGCTCGCACGACGGCGCGCTGGCCAGCACCGCGTGCCTCGGCTTCGGCCTCGAGCGCGTGACGCTCGCGCTGCTGCGCACGCACGGCGTCGACCCTGAGCGCTGGCCGGCCGAGGTGCGCGCGCAGCTGTGGGGCGCGTGACGGTGCCCGGCGGCCTCGCCGATGCCGGTCGTGCGCGCCACGCGCTGCACGGCGAGGGCTCGATCTGGGTCGAGAAGAACTGCTATGTCGACGTGTGGATCGAGCTGCTGCATGCGCTGCGGCTCGAGCCGCACGCCTGTTTGCCGTTCGTGTTCGCGATCGATTTCGAAGGCGATCAGTGGACGTTCTTCAAGCCGCCGCTGGCCGAGCTGCGCACGCTCTACGGCATCGACGTGCAGGAGCTGACGGTGTGGCGGCCACTCGCCGACCACGCGGCGGAGCATCTGACCGCGGGCCGGCTGCTCGCGGTCGAGGTCGACGCCCATTGGCTGCCCGACACCGCCGGCACCGACTACCGGCAGGCGCACGCCAAGACCACGATCGTGCTGAACGAATTCGATCGCGCGGCGCGCCGGCTCGGCTACTTCCACAACGCCGGTTACTTCACGCTCGATGGCGACGACTTCGACGCACTGTTCGACAACGCGCCGCCGCTGCCGCCGTACGCCGAGCTGATCCGCATCGACCGCGCGCACGCGCGGCCCGACGCCGAGCTGCGCGCGCTCAGCGCCCGGCTGCTCGCGCAGCACCTCGCGTTCGGGCCGCGCGACAACCCGTTGCGGCGCTTCCAGGCGCGCTTCGACGCCGACCAACCCGGGCTGCGCGAGCACGGCCTTGCGCACTACCACCGCTACGCGTTCGCCGGCATCCGCCAGTTCGGCGCGGCATACGAGCTCGGCGCGCAGTACCTGCGCTGGTCGGGTGCCGAGCCGGGCGGCACGGCCGCGGCCGCCTTCGAGCGCATCGCGCAGCACGCGAAGACGCTGATCCTCAAGGCTGCGCGCAGCGTCAACTCGGGGCGGCCGCTCGACGCCGCGGCGCTGTTCGACGAGATGGCCGCGGCGTGGGACGCCGGCATGGCCGCGCTCGCGGTGCGCTGAGCGCGCTCAATACCGCTTCGTCAGCGTCAGCGTGTCGTTGTCGCGCCGCATCTGGAAGCGCATCAGCGCGCTGTTGCCGAGCAGCACCGCGGGCATCGGCTGCTCGCTGACGAGCGCGTCGATGTCGTAGAGCTGCACGTCGCCGACGCGCAGCGCGTCGAGCCTGACCTTGTAGATGTCGATGCGGCCGTTCGCGGTGCTGCTGGTGCCGCGCTGGCCTTTGGTCACGTCGACGCCGAGATCGCGCGCCTGCGCCGCGCCCATCGAGACATAGGTCGCGCCGGTGTCGACCAGGAACGTCACCGCGCGCCCGTTGATCGAGCCGGTGGTGACGAAGTGGCCGCCGCCATCGGCAGTGACGACCACGGTCGTGCCGCTGCCGTCGCTGCGCTTGCCGCCGAGATCGACCGGCGTGCCGCCGATCGCGAGCGTGACGCGCTGCCCGCCGATCTCGACCACCGCGCCACCGCTGCCGACCGAGACCAGCTTCACGCCCTGCGCGATGGCGCCGACCGCGAGCGTGCGCGGCACGCCGTCGATCACCAGCACCGCCTTGTCGCCGAAGCTGCCGCTGAGCGAGACGTTCTTCGCCGCGTTCTGCGCCGTCGCGTGCGCCGCGATCGCCAGCAGCAGCACGGCAACGAGCGCGCGCATGCCGCTCAGTCGCGGAAGTTCGTGAACGACAACGGCGCGTCGGCCACTTCCTTGCGCACCAGCGCCATCGCGGCCTGCAGGTCGTCGCGCTTGGTGCCGGTCACGCGCACCGCGTCGCCCTGGATCGCGGCCTGCACCTTCAGCTTGCTCTGCTTGACGAGCTGCTGGATCTTCTTCGCGGTGTCGGCGTCGATGCCGCTCTTCACGACGATGGCCTGACGCACCTTGTCGCCG
>DATMIN010000605.1:0-3905 GCA_035554275.1 Burkholderiaceae bacterium | reverse complement strand
CCGTACTACCTGCGCGCGGCCGGCGTTCGCGCCGATCAGATCGTCTCGATCGGCTATCTCGAGGCGCCCGAGCGCGACGCGCCGTACGACCTGGTGAAGCTCACCGACGGCGTCGACCGTGGCGACCCGTGCGCGGAGTTCCGCAGGTGACGCGCTGAACCACAGCGCGGCCGCGATCAGCCGCGCCCGGCGGCCGTGGCGATCGCGCTGACGAAGCGCGGCCACAGCTCGTGCGGCAGGTCGTGGCCCATGCCGCTGATCAGGTCGAGCTGCGCGCCGTCGATCTTCGCCTTCAGGTCGTGCGCGGCCGCGACCGGCACCAGCGGGTCGGCCTGGCCGTGGACGATCTGCGTCGGCACCGTGATGCGCGCGAGCAGCGCCGAGCGGTCGCCGTCGGCGGCGATCGCGACCATCTGGCGCGCCGCGCCCTGCGGCCGGTACGAGCGCCGCACCGCGAGGCCCATGCGCTCGTGCAGGTAGGCGTCGGTCGCCGGGTAGCCCGGGCTGCCGATCAGCTTGTACAGCCGCACGTAATGCGCGATCACGCTGTCGGGGTGGCGCGCATCGGCGGGCCGCGAGATCAGCGCGCTGCGCACCTTCAGCGTCGGCCCGGGCAGGCGGCGCGCGCCGCTGCTCGTCATGATCAGCGTCAGACTCTTGACGCGCTTCGGGTGCCGCACCGCGAGCTGCTGCGCGATCATGCCGCCCATCGACGCGCCGCAGATGTGCGCCGCTTCGAGGCCGAGCGCGGCGATCAGCGCGGCGGTGTCGTCGGCCATGTCGGCCACGGTGTACGGCGCCGGCACCTTCATGCCGACGGCGTAGCGGAGCGAGTCGATCGCCAGGTTCGGCACGCCGAGATGGTCGAGCCGCTGGCTCAGGCCGATGTCGCGGTTGTCGAAGCGGATCACGCGAAAGCCGCGCGCCACCAGCATCGCGACGAAGTCGGGATGCCAGGCGACGAGCTGCATGCCCAGGCCCATCACCAGCAGCAGCGGCTCGCCGCTCGCCGGCCCGTGATCCTCGACTTCGAACGCCAGGCCGTTGGCGGCGATCTGCATCGTCAGGCTGCCGCGGCCGGCGTGCCGGTGCGGAAGAACCAGCGCCGCCGCCCGCTCGTCTCGAACGTCTGCCAGCGGCCCGGCTCCTGCGCCAGCCGGTCGGCGATCGCGTACAGCGCGAGCGGGTTCATCCCCATGCCGACGTGGCTGGCGTGGATCTCGATGTTCTCGACGCGCAGGCCCGGCGGGTTGATGCTGCACTGCCACGCGACGATGCCGTCGGTGCGCGAGTAGATCGAGGTGGTGGGCACCGGCGGCGGCTCGCGCAGCTTGGCGGTGAGCACCGGGTCGTGCGCGCGGCGGCCGCTGAGCCACTCGAACACGCGCCACGCGTTGGTCGCGTGCGGGTGGCCGGTGAACGGCGTGCCGAGCGTGATCACGCAGCGCGCGTGCTCGGGCAGTTGCTTGGCCATCTCGCGCGCGTACAGGCCGCCGAGGCTCCAGCCGATCAGGCTGACCGGGCGGCCGTGGCGCTCGGCGAGCGCACGCACGTCGGCGGCGCAGCGCTCGAGCACGCCCTCGCGCGGGCCGACGTTCAGGCCCTGCCCCCACGCCTGTGTGGCGTAGCCCAGGCCGTCGAGCATCCGGCGCAACGGCACGGTGGTGGCGTCGTTCGCGCCCATGCCGGGGAACACCATCACCGGGTGGCCGTCGCCGCGCGGCAGCCGCCGCAGCCAGGGCCGCGCCGCGAGCAGTGCGCCGAACTCCCAGGGCGCACGGGCTTCGAGCAACAGCAGCAGTGCGCTGGGCGGGCGCAGATCGCCGTGCGGCGGGGTCGTGATCGTCGGGATGGGCGTGGCTCGGGTCATGCCGCTCGCGGGCTGTCGGGACGCCCGATGTTAGCGGCCTGACGGCGCCGCGATTGGAGGGGCTTGCCCGGGGCTCTCAAGCAGATGTGGCTCTGCCACTCTGCTTGAACCCCCGCGGGGGGCGGGCTGGGCGCAGCCCGGCCCTGGGGGCTCAGAAGTCGCTGCCGGCGCTGCCCGGCGCGAGGTTGTCGAACTTGGTCAGCGGCTTGTTGAAGAACAGCTTGACCGTGCCGGTCGGCCCGTTGCGCTGCTTGCCGATGATGATCTCGGCCACGCCCGGCTCCTTGCTCGCTTCCTTGTTGTAGTAGTCGTCGCGGTAGATGAACATGATCACGTCGGCGTCCTGCTCGATCGCGCCGGATTCGCGCAGGTCGCTCATCATCGGCCGCTTGTCGGTGCGCGACTCGACGCTGCGGTTGAGCTGCGACAGCGCCAGCACCGGGCACTTCAGTTCCTTCGCCAGCGACTTCAGGCCGCGCGAGATCTCGCCGATCACGGTGGCACGGTTTTCTTCGCTGGTGCCGGCGCTGCCGCTCATCAGCTGCAGGTAGTCGACGACGATCAGCCCGAGCTGGCCGCACTGGCGCGCCTGGCGGCGCGCGCGGGCGCGCACCTCGGTCGGCGTCAGCGCCGAACTCTCGTCGATGAACATGCTGACGCTGCCGAGCTTTTCGACCGCCTCCGACAACCGCGTCCACTCGTCGTCCTTGAGCCGCCCGGTGCGCAGGTTGCTCTGGTCGATCCGGCCGAGCGAGCCGACCAGCCGCAGCGCGAGCTGCGCCGCGCCCATTTCCATCGAGAACACCACCACCGGCAGGCCTTCGCTGACGGCCACGTGCTCGGCGATGTTGAGCGCGAACGCGGTCTTGCCCATCGACGGGCGCGCCGCGAGCACGATCAGGTCGCCGGCCTGGAAGCCCGAGGTCATCTTGTCGAGATCGAAGTAGCCGGTGCGCACGCCGGTCACGTCTTCGGCGCCGTTCTCGTGCAGCTCGGTCACGCGGTCGAGCAGCGCGACGACGAGCGAATCCATGCTCTGGAAGCCCTGCTGCGACTTCGAGCCCTCCTCGCCGATGCGGAAGATCTTGCCCTCGGCCTCGTCGAGGATCTCGGTGAAGTTGCGGCCCTGCGGGTTGAACGCGCTGGTGGCGATCTCGTCGCTCGCCGCGACCAGCTTGCGCAGCACCGCGCGCTCGCGCACGATCTCGGCGTAGCGGCGCATGTTGACCGCGCTCGGCACGCTCTGCGCGAGCGCGTTCAGGTACACGAGGCCGCCGCACTCGTCGGCCTTGCCCAGGCTCTGCAGCTGCTCGAACACCGTGATCACGTCGGCCGGCTTGGTCGCGCCGATCAGGCTCGCGACCGCGCTGTAGATCACGCGGTGCTCGAAGCGGTAGAAGTCGCTCTCGGTGAGCAGATCGGCGGCGCGGTCCCACGCGCTGTTGTCGAGCAGCAGGCCGCCGAGCACGCTCTGCTCGGCCTCGACCGAATGCGGCGGGATGCGCAGTTTCGAGACCTCGTCGTCTTGGCGCGAGGGTTCAACGGGCAGAAAGGTCGACATCGCGAGGATCATAGGGCCGGGTCGCGCGCTCGGCTGTTGGCAACCCTGTGGAAATGCAGGGGACGATCGGTGGAAATCGAAGACACAAAGAGAAGGGGCCGGCAAAGCCGGCCCCGCCCTCGTCTTCTGCCGAAGGCGCTAGTCGGTCTCGCCCATCACGACGACCTTGACCTCGACCAGCACGTCGGTGTGCGGCACGACACTGACGGTGTGCTCGCCCACGGTCTTCAGCGGGCCGTTCGGCATGCGCACTTGCGACTTCGCCACCTTGAAGTCGATGCGGGTCAGCGCGTCGGCGATGTCGGCGTTCGTGACCGAGCCGAACAGCCGGCCGTCGACACCCGCCTTTTGCGTGATGTGAACGGTGCGGCCACTCATCTTCTCGCCCAGTGCCGCTGCGGCAGCGAGCTTTTCGGCGGCGGCCTTCTCGAGTTCGACGCGCTTGGCTTCGAACTCCTTGATCGCCGCTTCGGT
>DATMIN010000604.1:0-2144 GCA_035554275.1 Burkholderiaceae bacterium | reverse complement strand
CGGCGGCGCTCGAATGCACCGGCCGCTTCGCGCTCGACGGCCGCGTGCCCGAGCTGTGGGACAAGCTCGCCGGGCTGTACCGCTGCGGCGACGGCCGCTGGGTGCGCCTGCACACCAACTTCGCGCATCACCGCGACGGCGTGCTGCGGCTGCTCGGTTTGCCGATCGGGCCCGACACGGCGCGCGAGCCGGTCACCGCGGCGCTGCTGCAACACGACGCGCTCGCGTTCGAGCAGGCGGCGGCCGATGCCGGGCTGGTCGTCGCGGCGCTGCGCAATTTCGACGAATGGGATCGGCACCCGCAGCGCGACGCCGTCGCGCGCGACCCGCTGGTCGCGATCGAGCGCCTCGGCGACGCGCCGCCGCTCGCCTGGCCCGCGCTCGCGCACGAGGAACGGCCGCTGCACGGGCTGCGCGTGCTCGACCTCACGCGCATCCTCGCCGGCCCGGTCGGCGGGCGCACGCTGGCGGCGTACGGCGCCGACGTGATGCTCGTCAACAGCCCGCACCTGCCGAACATCGAGGCGATCGCCGACACCAGCCGCGGCAAGCGCTCGGCGCTGTGCGACCTGCGCGACGCGGGGGGCCGCGAGGCGCTGCGCGCGGTGCTGCGCGACGCGCACGTGTTCGTGCAGGGCTACCGGCCGGGCAGCCTCGCGGCGCTCGGCTTCGGGCCGCAGGAGCTTGCGGCGGCACGGCCGGGCATCGTCGCGGTGTCGCTGTCGGCGTATGGCGAGCGCGGGCCGTGGGCCGGGCGACGCGGCTTCGATTCGCTGGTGCAGAGCGCGACCGGTTTCAACCTCGCGGAAGCGCAGGCGATGGGCTCCTCCGAGCCGAAGGCGCTGCCGGTGCAGATCCTCGACATGGCGACCGGCTTCCTGATCGCGTTCGGCGCGCAGGCCGCGCTCTTGCGTCAGCGCGCCGAGGGCGGCAGCTGGCACGTGCGCGTCTGCCTCGCGCGCACCGCGCAGTGGCTGCGCGAACTCGACCGCGTCGACACGGGCGCGGCCGCCCCGGCGCTCGACCTCGCCAGCACGATGCAGACCGCACCGTCCGGCTACGGGCTGCTGAGCGCGATGCCGCACGCGGCGCTGTTCTCGCACACGCCGGCCGGCTGGTCGCGGCCTTCGGTGCCGCCGGGCACCGACGCGCTCGCGTGGTGAGTGCGCCGGGGCCTCCTTGCCGTCGCCCGGTGCGCGACCCGCGTGCCAGAATCGCGGTCGCCTCCCTTCCAACGCCCGCCCGAGCCGCGCCGTGAACCTCGTCTTCCCCCACACCTTCGTGCCATGGTTCCGCACCGTCGCGCCGCACATCCACGCGTACCGCGGCAAGACCTTCGTCGTCGCGATCGCCGGCGAGCTGATCGCCGCGGGCAAGCTGAACTCGTTCGCGCAAGACCTCGCGATCCTGCAGGCGATGGGCATCAAGCTGGTGCTGGTGCACGGCTTTCGGCCGCAGGTCAACGAGCAGCTGCGCTCGAAGGGCCACGAGGCGCGCTACCACCACGGGCTGCGCATCACCGATGCCGTCGCGCTCGATTCGGCGCAAGAGGCCGCCGGCCAGCTGCGCTTCGAGATCGAGGCGGCGTTCTCGCAGGGCCTGCCGAACACGCCGATGGCGAACGCGATCGTACGGGTCGTGTCGGGCAACTTCCTGACCGCGCGGCCGGTGGGCATCGTCGACGGCGTCGACTTCATCCACAGCGGCGTGGTGCGCAAGGTCGACGGCGCGGCGATCCGCAAGGCGATCGACACCGGCGCGATGGTGCTGCTGTCGCCGTTCGGCTTCTCGCCGACCGGCGAGGCCTTCAACCTGACGATGGAAGACGTGGCCACCAGCACCGCGATCGCGCTGCAGGCCGACAAGCTGCTGTTCATCACCGAGATCGCCGGGATTCACGAAGACATGAGCGATCCCGACAGCCCGATCGACACCGAGCTCGCGCTGGCCGACGCCGAGCGGCTGCTCGCGACGCTGCCGCGGCCGATGCAGCCGAGCGACCCGGCGTTCTACCTGCAGCACTGCGTGCGGGCGTGTCGCGGCGGCGTCGAGCGCTCGCACATCCTGCCGTTCGCGACCGACGGCGCGCTGCTGATGGAGGTGTTCACGCACGACGGCATCGGCACGATGGTGGTCGACGAGAA
>DATMIN010000603.1:0-4494 GCA_035554275.1 Burkholderiaceae bacterium | reverse complement strand
CCGGGTTTTGCCGAAGGCGAAGTGTCGGTGCAGGACGCCGCTGCGCAGCGCGCCGCGCCGCTGCTGCTGAACGGCGCCGGCCTCCAACCCGGCGCGAACGCAGAGAGCGCGCCGTGGCTGCGCCCGGGCGCGCGTGTGCTGGACGCCTGCGCCGCGCCCGGCGGCAAGACCGCGCACCTGCTCGAGCTGGCCGAGCTCGACGTGCTCGCGCTCGACAGCGACCCGGCGCGCCTGGCCCGCGTCCGCGACACGCTCGCGCGCCTGCGCCTCACGGCGCGCTGCGTGGCCGGCGACGCCGGCGACCCGGCCGCGTGGTGGGACGGCCGGCCATTCGACGCGATCCTGCTCGACGCGCCGTGCAGCGCGGCCGGTATCGTGCGCCGGCATCCGGACGTGCGCTGGCTGCGCCGCGCCAGCGACATCGCCGCGCTCGCCGCCGCGCAGGCGCGCCTGCTCGACGCGCTCTGGCCGCTGCTCGCGCCCGGCGGGCGGCTGCTGTACTGCACCTGCTCGGTGTTCCGCGCCGAGGGGCAGGACCAGATCGACGCTTTTTTGCAACGCCAGCCGGGCGCGGCCCTCGCGGCGGCCCCGCCATCGCCCGGCCACCTGCTGCCGCTGCCCGACAATCGAGACGAGCCCGCCGCACCCGATCTTCGGGCGACGGCGGCCGACGGATTTTTCTACGCCCTGCTCGAGAGAATCACCTGAGGTCCACGCCCCCGATGCACCGCGCGGCACGTCCCCAAGGCAAGACCCCGCACCGTGCACTCCCGGGCTGGCTGGTGGCCGGCGCGCTCGCGCTGGCGTGGCTGTTGGCGTCGTTCTCGCTCGCACTCGCACCGGCGGCGCGCGCGGCCGAGCCGGAGCTGACGAACTTCGAGCTGACCCACAACG
Organism: Burkholderiaceae bacterium; assembly: GCA_035554275.1. Lineage (GTDB taxonomy): Bacteria > Pseudomonadota > Gammaproteobacteria > Burkholderiales > Burkholderiaceae_C > LMDS01. The sequence goes on along the minus strand of DATMIN010000603.1, from coordinate 3,600 downwards.
ACGACGGCGTGTTCCTCAGCTACGCGGTCAACCTCGAACTCTCGCGCAGCGTCGACGATGCGCTCAGCAAGGCGGTGCCGCTGTTCTTCGTCGCCGAGGCCGAGCTGTTCCGCAATCGCTTCTACTGGCGCGACCAGCGCGTCGGCTACGCGGTGCGGCGCTGGCGCATCGTGTTCCAGCCGCTGACCTCGACCTACCGCGTCACCTTCGACGGCGGCCTGAGCCAGAACTACCCGAGCCGCGACGAGGCCTTCGCGGCGATCAGCCGCGCGGCGCGCTGGAAGATCGCCGAAGGGCCGCAGATCGAGGAGGGCAGCCGCCACTACGTCGAGTTCAGCTTCCGGCTCGACACCGCGCAGCTGCCGCGGCCGATGCAGATCGGCATCGGCGGCCAGGCCGACTGGGCGCTGTCGGTGCAGCGCACGCAGAAGATCAACTGAGGTCTCTCAAGTGACCAAGTCGCAGCGCTGGGGCTGGCTGATCTCGACGGTGGCGGCCACCGGCGCCGGGCTGGTGCTCGCGTTCCTGCTCTCGATCGCGACCAACAACCCGGCGCTGTACGAGCGCCATTACGTCTGGCTGTTCTGGGTCAACGTCACGGTCGCGACGCTGCTGGTGCTGGTGATCGGCATCGCCGGCGTGCGGCTGCTGGTGCGCGTCAAGCGCGGCAAGTTCGGCAGCCGGCTCTTGCTCAAGCTCGCGGCGATCTTCGCGCTCGTCGGCGTGGTGCCGGGCGTGCTGATCTACACCGTCAGCTACCAGTTCGTCTCGCGCAGCATCGAGAGCTGGTTCGACGTCAAGGTCGAGACCGCGCTCGACGCCGGCCTGACGCTCGGCAAGGGCACGCTCGACTCGATCGTCGCCGATGTCGCGGTGAAGACGCGCCTGGCCGCCGAGCGCCTCGGCGAGACGCCGGGCTCGGCGCAGTCGCTCGCGCTCGAGCGGCTGCGCGAGCAGCTCTCGGCGCAGGACATCGCGATCGTCGGCCCGGCCGGCCAGACCGTCCTCAGTACCAGCGGCAGCGCGGCCAGCCTGATGCCCGAGCGGCCGTCGTTGTCGCTGCTGCGGCAGGCACGCATGCAGCGCGTCGTCAGCGAGCTGGTCGGCCTGGACGAAGACACCTCGCCCGGCGCCCCGCCGAGCACGGCGCGGGTGCGCGCGATCGCGTTCATCCCGACCGCGACCTTCGCGCTCAACGAGGAAGACCGCTATTTGCTCGTCAACCAGCTGCTGCCGCGCGCGCTCGCGACCAACGCGCTCGCGGTGCAGAGCGCGTACCGCGAATACCAGCAGCGCGCGCTGGCGCGCGGTGGCCTGCGCAAGATGTACATCGGTACGCTCACCCTGGCACTGGTGCTCGCGGTGTTCGGCGCGCTGCTGCTCGCCGCCACGCTCGGCAACCAGCTCGCGCGGCCGCTGCTGCTGCTGGCCGAGGGCATGCGCCAGGTGGCCGGCGGCGACCTCAGCAGCAAGCCGGTGTTCGCCTCGCGCGACGAGCTCGGCGGCCTGACGCGCTCGTTCGCCGACATGACGACGCAGCTCTCCGACGCGCGCGAGCTGGTGCAGCGCAGCGTGGTGCAGGTGGAAGGCGCGCGCGCCAACCTGCAGACCATCCTCGACAACCTGACCGCCGGCGTGATCGTGTTCGACCGCCACGGCAACATCGAGACCGTGAACCCCGGCGCCACAAGGATCATGCGGCTGCCGCTGTCGGCCTACCGCGGCCAGCGCCTGCTCGACGTGCCCGGCCTCGAGACCTTCGCGCAGGCGGTCGGCCAGCGCTTCGAGCTGCACAAGACCAGCCCCGAGGCCGGCGAGCGCGACCACTGGCAGGATTCGTTCGAGCTGGAGGCGCCGAGCCAGCCCGGCCGCGAGCAGGCGGCGACGACGCTGCTGGTGCGCGGCGCCGCGATGCCCCAGGGCGCGACGCTGATGGTCTTCGACGACATCACCGAGCTCGTCTCGGCGCAGCGCAGCGAGGCCTGGACCGAAGTGGCGCGACGCCTCGCGCACGAGATCAAGAACCCGCTGACGCCGATCCAGCTCTCGGCCGAGCGGCTGCAGCACAAGCTCGGGCCCAAGCTCGAGGGCGCCGACCAGGCGATGCTCGGCCGCTCGGTCGACACGATCGTCAACCAGGTGCAGGCGATGAAGGCGCTCGTCAACGAGTTCCGCGACTACGCGCGGCTGCCGGCCGCGCACCTGATCCCGATCAACCTGAACGCGCTGGTGGCCGAGGTGCTGGGGCTGTACGGCGCGGCGCAGGAGGCCGGCGAGCTGCACGCCGACCTGGCGCCGGCGCTGCCGGCGATCGTCGGCGACAGCACCCAGCTGCGCCAGGTGATCCACAACCTGGTGCAGAACGCGCTCGACGCGGTGGCCGACCAGCCCGACGGCCGCGTGCGCGTGGCCACCGAGATCGCGCGCACCGAGCAGGGCGAGTTGCGCGCAATTCGGCTGAAGGTGATCGACAACGGGCCGGGCTTCTCGGACAAAGTGCTCAAGCGCGCGTTCGAACCCTATGTGACGACCAAGGCCAAGGGCACCGGCCTGGGCCTGGCGGTCGTGAAGAAGATCGCCGACGAGCACGGCGCGCGGGTGCGCATCGCCAACCTCGGCACGGGCGTCGAGGGCGACGCCGCGGGCGGCGTGCCGCGTGGCGCGCAAGTCTCGCTATCATTCGCCAAATTCGCTCCCGGAGCCGGCGCCGCGCACGCCGGGGAACCACACGGCCCAAGCGGCGTGACCATCGCGACCGGGGCGCACTAGGATTCATGGCCACCATTCTTGTAGTCGACGACGAACTGGGCATCCGCGCATTGCTGTCGGAGATCCTGGCCGACGAGGGCCATTCGGTCGAACTCGCTGAAAACGCCGCGCAGGCGCGCGCCTGCCGCGAGCGCTTCCGCCCCGACCTCGTGCTGCTCGACATCTGGATGCCCGATGTCGACGGCATCACGCTGCTCAAGGAATGGGGCGCGACCTCGCTGCTGACGATGCCGGTGATCATGATGAGCGGCCACGGCACGATCGACACCGCCGTCGAGGCGACCAAGTTCGGCGCGATGGCCTTTCTCGAAAAGCCGATCACGCTGCAGAAGCTGCTGCGCGCCGTCGAGCAGGGCCTGGCCAAGCCGGCCTTGCGCACGGCGGGCGCGACGATCGACGGCGCGGCGCCCGGCGCCGGCGAAGCGCCGCTCACCGTCGAGTCCGCGATGACCGGCGGCACGATGCTGCCGAGCGCGCCGCTGCTGCTCGGGCCGCAGGCCGAACAGAGCTTCGACCTCGACCGGCCGCTGCGCGAGGCGCGCGATGCGTTCGAGAAGAGCTACTTCGAGTTCCACCTCGCGCAGGAGAACGGCAGCATGACCCGCGTGGCCGAGAAGACCGGCCTCGAGCGCACCCACCTGTACCGCAAGCTCAAGCAGCTCGGTGTCGACCTGTCGCGCAACAAGCGCGCGGGCGGCCTCTGACCGCCGGGCCAGAGGGCGTCCGCTATACTTTCGGGCTCGGCCTGGTAGCTCAGTTGGTAGAGCAGCGGATTGAAAATCCGCGTGTCGGTGGTTCGATTCCGCCCCAGGCCACCACCAGGCACTTTCC
>DATMIN010000602.1:0-12909 GCA_035554275.1 Burkholderiaceae bacterium | reverse complement strand
CGAGCGCGATGCTGGTCGCCTACGTGCTGAAGCGTTTCCGCAAGGATCAGGCGGAACATGCGCTGCTGCTCGAGCTGCCGTCGTACCGCCTGCCGCGGCTGCGCAGCCTGGCCTTTGGCCTCTGGGAGCGCACGCAGATCTTCGTGATGCGCGTCGGCACCATCATCCTGATGCTGACGATCCTGCTGTGGGCGCTCTCCAGCTGGCCGCAGCCGCCGGAGGGCGCGACCCTCCCGGCGATCGACTACAGCCTGGCCGGCCAGATCGGCAAGGCGCTGCAGCATGTGTTCGCGCCGATCGGCTTCAACTGGCAGATCTCGATTGCGCTCGTGCCGGGGCTGGCGGCGCGCGAGGTCGCGGTCGGCGCCCTCGGCACGGTGTACGCGATGTCGGCCGCGGGCAGCGAGGTCGCCGATGCGCTGTCGCCGGTGATCGCGCAGGGCTGGTCGCTCGCGACCGCGTACTCGCTGCTCGCGTGGTACGTGTTCGCGCCGCAGTGCATCTCGACGCTGGTGGTCGTCAAGCGCGAGACCAACTCATGGCGCTACCCGCTGCTGATGGCGGCGTACCTGTTCGCGCTCGCGTACGCGGCGGCGCTCGTCACGTACCGCGTCACGCTGGCGCTCGGAGGTTGACGACGATGCATTCACTGCAAACGTTGATCGTCGCGCTGCTCGTTCCCGGCTGCACGATCTACGCGGCGTGGAAGCTGATGCCGGCAACGGCGCGCCGCTCGTTCGCGGCGTCGCTGCTGCGCGTGCCGCACCTGCCGAAGCCGCTCGACGCCGCGCTGCGCCGGCGCGCCGCGGCCAGCGCCGGTTGCGGCTGCGACGGCTGCGACCGCGTTGAGGCGGCGCACCCCGCGCCCGCCGCCACGCCGGCCGCACAGCCGATCCGCTTCCACCCGCGCACGCGGCGCTGAACTGCCAGGCCGACGACCGAGCGCGTCGGCTCAGCGCTCGACCGGCCCGTTGCCGGCGGCCATCGCCTTGTCGCCCAGCCCCATCGGCAGCGGGAAGTTGACGGTCTCGGCCGCACCCGGGATGCTGCGCACCGTGACCGCGCCGAACGCGCGCAACCGCTCGATCACCTGGCGCACCAGCAGCTCGGGTGCCGACGCGCCGGCGGTCAGGCCGACGCTGCGCTTGCCCTCGAACCACTCGGGCTTCAGATCGTCGGGCGAATCGACCATGTAAGCGTCGGTGCCGAGCCGGTCGGCCAGCTCGCGCAGGCGGTTGCTGTTCGAGCTCGTCGGGCTGCCGACGACGATCACGATGTCGACCCCCGGCGCGAGCAGCTTCACCGCGTCCTGGCGGTTCTGCGTCGCGTAGCAGATGTCCTGCTGCTTCGGTTCGCGCACCGCCGGAAAGCGCCGCTTGACGGCCGCGAGGATCGCGGCGGCGTCGTCGACCGACAGCGTCGTCTGCGTCACGACCGCGAGCTTGTCGGCCTGCGCGACCTGCACCGTGTCGACGTCGGCCACGTCCTCGACCAGATAGATGCCTTCGTTCAGCTGCCCCATCGTGCCCTCGACCTCGGGGTGGCCCTTGTGGCCGATCATGATGAAGTCGTAGCCTTCCTTGTGCAGCTTCGCGACCTCGACATGCACCTTGGTGACGAGCGGGCAGGTCGCGTCGAACACATGGAAGCCGCGCTGCGCGGCCTCGCGCCGCACCGCCTGCGACACGCCATGCGCGCTGAACACCAGCGTCGCGCCGGGCGGCACCTCGGCCAGGTCTTCGATGAAGATCGCGCCCTTGGCCTTCAGGTCGCCCACGACGTAGGTGTTGTGCACGATCTCGTGGCGCACGTAGATCGGCGCACCGAACTTCTTCAGCGCGCGCTCGACGATCTCGATCGCGCGGTCGACGCCGGCACAGAAGCCGCGCGGCTCGGCCAGCACGATCTCTTCGAGATTCGCGCTCATCACAACACCCCGATCAGTTGCACTTCAAAGACCACCGGCCGGCCGGCCAGCGGGTGGTTGAAGTCGAACACCAGCACCTGCGCGTCGCCGGCGCCTTCCACGTCGCGCACCACGCCGGCGTAGCTGGCCTGACCGTCGGGCGTGGGGAACTGCACGACGTCGCCGACGCGGTACTGCTCGTCGGCATCGCCGAGCTCGTTCATCAGCGAGCGCTTCACGCGCTGCAGCAGCTCGGGGTTGCGCTCGCCGAAGGCCTCGCCGGCAGCGAGTTCGAACGACTCGTGCGCCCCCTCGGGCAGGCCGAGCAGGCGCGCCTCGATCGCCGGCGCGAGCTGGCCACCGCCGAGCGAGAGCGTTGCCGGCCGATCGTCGAAGGTGTTGATCAGGTCGGCGCCGTCGGGCCCCGACAGGCGGTAGTGCAGGGTCAGGAGCGACCCCGGTTGGACGTGGTTCAAGCGATGTCCCGGAAGATGGTGCGAGGGGCGAGTGGGCAGAGCCGATAGACTGGGGCCGATTTTACGAGCCGCTCGCCGGCGCCCTGCCAACGCTTCGCTGTGGTGCTCAAGGACATTCCCGCCGACGCCCGGCCGCGCGAGAAGCTGCTCGCCGGCGGCGCCGCCTCGCTCGCCGATGCCGAACTCGTCGCGCTGCTGCTGCGCACCGGGCTGCCGGGCACCTCGGTGCTGCAGCTCGCGCAGCAGATGCTCGACCGCTTCGGCGGCATCCGCGGGTTGCTGCACGCCCAGGCCGACGACCTGAAGCAGGTCAAGGGCCTCGGCCCGGCCAAGCGCGCCGAACTCGCCGCGGTGATCGAGCTGGCGCGCCGCGCGCTCGCCCAGCAGCTCGCGCAAGCGCCGGTGCTCGATGCGCCCGACAAGGTCAAGCACTACCTGCAGCTGCAGCTCGGCGAGCGCGACGCCGAGGTCTTCGCGGTGCTGTTCCTCGACGCGCAGAACCGGCTGCTGAAGCTCGAGGAGCTGTTCCGCGGCACGCTGACACAGACCAGCGTCTACCCGCGCGAAGTCGTCAAGCGCGCGCTCGCGCTGAACGCGGCCGCGGTGATCCTCGCGCACAACCACCCGTCGGGCGCGGCCGAGCCGTCGCGCGCCGACGAGTTCCTGACCCAATCGCTGAAGAGCGCGCTGCAGCTCGTCGACGTGTGCGTGCTCGATCACGTCGTCGTCGGCCGTGGCGCGGTGGTCTCGTTCGCCGAGCGCGGGCTGCTGTGAGCGTGTGGCGATGAAAGCCCGCACGCTCGCCGACCTCGGCGCGATCCGCCAGGCGCTGCTCGATGCGCAGCGCGAGGTCGAGCAGGCGGCCGCGCGCGAGCGCGAACAGGCGGCGCGCGTGCAGCGCGAACTCGAGCTGTTCGCGCGCAGCGTCGGCAGCGTCGTGCCGCTGCGCGTCGCGCCGGTCGCGCCGCGCCGTGCACCACCGCCGCCACGTGCGCGCCAGCGCGAGCGCGACGACGCGGCGGTGCTGCACGAGGCGATCTCCGACGAGTTCGACGTCGAGTCGCTGCTCGACACCGACGACGGCCTGTCGTACCGGCGCCCCGGCATCGGGCCCGAGGTGGTGCGCAAGCTGCGGCGCGGCGTGTGGGCGGTGCAGGCGCAACTCGACCTGCACGGCGCGCGCCGCGACGAGGCGCGCGAGCAGCTCACCGGCTTCATCCACGCGGCGCGGCGCGGCGGGCTGCGCTGCGTGCGCGTGATCCACGGCAAGGGCAACGGCTCGCCGGGGCGCGAGCCGGTGCTGAAGAACAAGGTCAAGGCCTGGCTGGTGCAAAAGCGCGACGTGATCGCGTTCACGCAGGCGCGTGCGAGCGACGGCGGCGCGGGCGCGCTGCTGGTGCTGCTCGGCCCGGTCGCGCCGCCGCGGCGCTAGCGTGCTAGCAACCTAAGCGCCGGCCTGATTGCGCATCCAGTCGGCCGTGCCGGCGAACGGCGCGGCCAGCCGCTGCGCCAGCGCCGGCTTGACGCCGCGCTCGCGCATCGCCTGCTGCATGCACGCGAGCCACTGGTCGCGCTCGCGGATGCCGATGCGAAACGGCAGATGCCGCGCGCGCAGCATCGGGTGACCGAAGCGGTTGGTGCAGCTCGGGTGCACGGCGCGCAGGTCGCGGTACACGGCCTCGAGATCCATCAGGTCGTAGAAGCGCTCGACCAGCGCGCGCACCGCGGCCTCGCCGCCGAGGCGCTCGAACGGGCCCGGTGCGGCCTCGCCGCCCTCTTCGTCGACGCCGCTCACGGCGCGAGCTTGGCCGCGATCGCCTCGACCGCGCGCGCCGCCGGGCTGCCCGGCAGCATCTCGAGCACGAGCCGGCGCCTCTGCACCGCTTCGCGCACGGCCGGGTCGAGCGGCAACTCGCCGACCAGCTCGAGCAGCGGCGCCGCGCCCTCGGGCACCAGCGGCACGACGAACTTGTCGATCACCAGCTGCAGCTGGTTGCGGATCACGCGGCCCTCGCCGACGCGGCCGACCTGGTTGACGACGAGCCGGATCGCGCGCCGCTGCTGCTGCGTGGCGAGCACCTTGATCGTCGCGTACGCGTCGGTCATCGAGGTCGGCTCGGGCGTGGCGAGCACGAGCACCTCGTCGGCGAGCGAGACGGCGTAGAGCACGACTTCGGAGATGCCCGCGCCGGTGTCGAGCAGCACGTCGTCGAAGCGCGGCGCGAGCGTGTCGATGATCTGCTGCAGCTGGTCGCGCACCTGCGGCGTCAGGCGCGAGTACTCGACCAGCCCCGAGCCGGCGAGCAGCACCGAGAAGCCGCCCGGCGCCGCCAGGATCGCCTGCTCGATCTCGACCTTGCCGGTGAACACGTCGTGCAGCGTGACCTTCGGGTGCAGGTTCAGCACCACGTCGAGGTTGGCCAGGCCGAGGTCGGCATCGAGCACCAGCACGCGCCGGCCGCGCTTGGTCAGCGCCGCGGCGAGGTTGGCCGACAGGAAGGTCTTGCCGACACCGCCCTTGCCGCTGGTCAGTGCGAGGATGCGCGCGCGCTTCGCCGGCCGCGGATCGATGGCGACGGCGACCGGCGCGCTGAGCGTGTCGTCGGCGCTCATTCCAGCTCCAGATCCGAGAACTTCGAGGTGCCGAACAGCAGGCCCTTCTCTTCGGCGCTGACGAGCGAGACCGGCGGCTGCTCGAGGCAGGCGCGGTTGCGGCCCTCGGCCTTGGCGCGGTAGAGCTGCTGGTCGGCGCGCTCGATCCACAGCGGCGCCGACGAGCGCACCCACTGCGGCGCGTAGGCGCCGCCGAGGCTCACGGTCACGTGCACCTGCTCGCCGGGCGAGATCGCGATCGCGCGGTCCTGCACCTTGGTGCGCACGCGCTCGGCCACCGTCAGCCCGAACGACGGCGGGCAGTTCGGCAGGATCATCGCGAATTCTTCGCCACCGAAGCGCGCCACCGTGTCCATCGGCCGGATGCAATCCTGCAGCGCCTGCGCGACGCCCTTGAGCACGAGGTCGCCGGCCGGGTGGCCGTGGCTGTCGTTGACCCGCTTGAAGTGATCGATGTCGATCATCAGCATCAGCGCGGGCTCGCCGGCGCGCGCGACGCGGTCGATCTCGCTGGCCAGCGCGAGCTCGAAGTGGCGCCGGTTCGCCAGGCCGGTGAGCGGGTCGCGGCTCGAGAGTTCGCACAGCGCGTCGACGACGGCCTGCATCCACTCGACCGGCGGCACGGCGTGGCGATCCGGCAGCACCCGGCCCGACTGCTGCAGCAGCTGCATGGCGGCGCCCAGCCGCAGGCGATCGGCGACGCGGGGAACGGAAGCGGGCGGGAGGTGCACGGGGGGCGCGTCGGCGGTGGCACGGCGGTCGAGTCTAGCAGCGGCCATCGGCGCCGAAGCGCTCAAGCGCCGCGCCGACGCGCCGATATACAGGGGCAACGACGCATGCCGCGAGGCCGCGCCGGGCCCCCCTCCGCTTCCCCCTCGCCCCGACCCCATGAGCGCTGCCGCCCTGTCGATCGCCGCCGTCCCGTCCGGGCCGGCCGGTGAATTCAGCTTCGACGACCGCGACTTCGAGCGCATCCGCGAACTGATCCATGCCCGCGCCGGCATCAGCCTCAATGCAGGCAAGCAGGCGATGGTGTACAGCCGGCTGTCGCGGCGCCTGCGCGTCACCGGGCACCGCTCGTTCGGCTCGTACCTGCAGTGGCTCGAGAGCGCCAACGGTGCGCGGGCCGCCGAGGAATGGCAGGAGTTCGTGAACTGCCTGACGACCAATCTCACTTCGTTTTTTCGCGAGGCGCATCACTTCGAGGTGCTCCTCGACGAGCTGAAGGCGCGCGCCGGCCGGCCGTTGCGGATCTGGTGCAACGCGGCTTCCACCGGCGAGGAGCCGTACACGCTCGCGATGACCGCGGCCGAGGCGCTCGGCCCCGGCGCCGACGTGACGATCGTCGCGAGCGACATCGACACCCAGGTGCTCGCCGCCGCGGCGCGCGGCGTCTACACCGTCGACGCCCGCGGCCTCACGCCCGACCGGCTGCGCCGCCACTTCCTGCGCGGCACCGGGGCGAACGGCGGCTTCATGCGCGTCAAGCCCGAGCTGGCGCGGATGATCGAGTTCCGCGCCCACAACCTGATGGACGCGCGCTGGTCGCTCGGTGAGCCGTTCGACTTCGTGTTCTGCCGCAACGTGATGATCTACTTCGACCACGCGACGCAGCGCCGCGTGCTGGCGCAGATCCACGCGACGATGACGCCGGCGAGCCTGCTGTTCGTCGGCCACTCCGAGAACTTCACCGACGCGAAGAGCCTGTTCCGGCTGCGCGGCAAGACGGTCTACGAGCGTCTGTGACGCGCCGCCCGATGCCCGCCGCCACGACCAGCCCCTCGCGCCTCGAGCGCCTGAAAGCGCAGCCCCGCCGGCCCGGCGAGGCCTCGTTCTTCTACTACGACGCGTTCTTCCACAACGACGCGGTGAAGATCCTGCCGTGCGAGTACTTCGTCCACGACGAAGACCTGCTGATCATGACGACGCTCGGCTCGTGCATCGCCGCCTGCCTGTGGGACCGCGAGGCCAAGGTCGGCGGCATGAACCACTTCATGCTGCCCGAGGGCGATTCGGGCTCGGGCCGCTACGGCTCGTACGCGATGGAGCTGCTGATCAACGAGCTGCAAAAGCGCGGCGCCACGCGCGCCACGCTCGAGGCCAAGGTGTTCGGCGGCGGCCAGGTCGTCGAGGGCATGCAGACGATGAACATCGGCGAGCGCAACACCGCGTTCGTGCTCGACTACCTGAAAACCGAGCGCATCTCGGTGGTCTCGAAGGATGTGCTCGGGCCGTACCCGCGCAAGGTCTGCTTCCTGCCCGCCAGCGGCAAGGCGATGGTCAAGCGGCTCGCGCCGGCGAATCCGGCCGCGCTCATCGCGCAGGACCGCGCCGCTGCCCAGCAGGCCGTGCCGCAAGCCGCCGCGGGTGGCTCGATCGACCTGTTCTGACATCGGAGACGAATGCGATGGCCAAGACGCGCGTGGTGGTGGTGGACGATTCGGCGCTGGTGCGCAGCCTGCTGGCGTCGATCATCGACGCCCAGCCCGACATGGAGTGCGTCGGCGCCGCGGCCGACCCGCTGATCGCGCGCGAGATGATCCGCACACTCGACCCCGACGTGATCACGCTCGACGTCGAGATGCCGCGCATGGACGGCATCGACTTCCTCGGCAAGCTGATGCGGTTGCGACCGATGCCGGTGGTGATGGTCTCGACGCTGACCGAGCGCGGCGCCACGGTGACGCTGCGCGCACTCGAACTCGGCGCGGTCGACTTCGTCGCCAAGCCCAAGGTCGGCGTCGCCGACGGGTTGCGCCTGCTCGCCGAAGACATCACCGACAAGGTGCGCATCGCCGCGCAGGCGAAGGTGCACCGGCCCGCCGCGCCGGCCGCCGGCGCACGCGAGGCCGGCCCGACCGCAGTGCCCACCTCGATCGGGCGCCTGTCGACCGAGAAGATCGTGTTCATCGGCGCCTCCACCGGTGGCACCGAGGCGACGAAAGACGTGCTCGTGCACCTGCCCGCCGACAGCCCGGCGGTGCTGATCACCCAGCACATGCCGGCCGGCTTCACGAAGAGCTACGCGACGCGGCTCGACGGCCTGTGCCGCATCCGCGTCGCCGAGGCGCGCGACGGCGAGCGCATCCTGCCCGGCCACGCCTACATCGCGCCGGGCGGCGTGGCGCACCTGAGCGTCGAGCGCTCGGGCGCGAACTACATCGCGCGCGTCACGCCGGGCGAGGCGGTGAACCGGCACCGGCCGTCGGTCGAGGTGATGTTCCGTTCGGCGGCGCGCGTCGTCGGGCCGAATGCGCTCGGCGTCATGCTCACCGGCATGGGCGCCGACGGCGCCGCCGCGATGCGCGAGATGCGCGACGCCGGCAGCCACAACCTGGTGCAGGACGAGGCGAGCTGTGTCGTCTTCGGCATGCCGCGCGAGGCGATCGCCGCCGGCGCCGCGCACGAGGTGCTGCCGCTCGGGCAGATCGCGCCGCGCCTGATCGAGCGGCTGCGCAGCGGCGCCGGCGCCTCGCACCACCGCGTCTGAAGGGTCGACGCGCGGCCGCGCCGCGCTAGCATGCGGTCGATGTCACCGTACGAGAAGCTCGCCGCCCGCCTGATCGGCACGCCGCTGCAACGCCCCGCGCAATGGGTCCAGCACTGGCGCGGCCGGCACCATCGCGCGGCGCACCCCGAACTCGCCGAGTGGTTCATGGAAGGCGAGCGCACCGAGCAGGCGCTGCGCCGCGTGATGACGCGCGACACGAACGCGATCGACATCGGCTGCCACATCGGCTCGTTCCTGCAGAAGCTGACGACGCTCGCGCCGGCCGCTCACCACCACGCGTTCGAGCCGGTGCCCGACAAGGCGGCGTGGCTGCAGCGCAAGTTCCCGAGCGTCACGGTCGTGGCCTGCGCGCTCGGCGCCAGCGCGGGCGAGGCCGAGTTCTTCGTCAACGACGCGCACACCTCGTACAGCAGCCTGAAGCCGCGCACCGTCGATGGCGCGGTGCAGGTGCGAGCGGTGCGCGTGCCGGTGCGCACGCTCGACGAGGCGATCCCGCGCGAGCGCCGCATCGGATTCATCAAGATCGACGTGAACGGCGCCGAGCTCGGCGTGCTGCAGGGCGCCCTCGGGCTGCTGCACCGCGACCGGCCGTTCGTGCTGTTCGAGTGCACGAAGGGCGGGCTCGACGATTTCGGCATCGACGCGGGCGAGGTGTTCGCCTTCGTCACCGGCCCGGCCGGCTACCGCATCCAGCTGCTCAGGCACTTTCTCGCCGACGGGCCGGCGCTCGATCTGCCCGGCTTTCGGCGCAGCATGGAGTACCCGTTCGAGGCGTTCAACTACGCGCTCGTGCCGGCCTGACGCTGCCGGCTCAGTCGGGCAGGAACAGCGCCTGCAGATCACTGAGGAAATCGAAGCCGCGCGCGCTCGGCCACACGCGTGCGAAGTCGCGCTCGATCAGGCCCTGGCGCTCGGCGGCGTCGAGGCCGCGCTGCAGCGCGTTCAGCGACAGCCCGGTGCGCTCGGAAAAGCGTGCGAGTTCGAAGCCGTCTTTCAGGCGCGTCGCGTTGAGCATGAACTCGAACGGCAGCTGCTCGCGCGCGACCTCGTCGTGCTGCGCGATCGCGTGGCCAGCGAGCGCGCGCGCCATGTACGACTGCGGCTCGCGCACCCGCACCTGCCGCACCACGCGGTGCGGGAACGACAGCTTGCTGTGCGCGCCGGCGCCGAGGCCGAGGTAATCGCCGAACGCCCAGTAGTTGAGGTTGTGCGCGCAGCGGTGAGCCGGCCGCGCGAACGCCGAGACCTCGTAGCGTTCGAGCCCGGCGGCGGCGGTCCGCTCGACGATGCGGTCGAGCATCTCGAACGCGGTGTCGTCGTCGGGCAAGGCATCGGAGCCCGCGGGCGGGTACTTCGCGAACACCGTGTTCGGCTCGAGCGTGAGCTGGTAGACCGACAGGTGCGGCGGCTCGAACGCGAGCGCCTGCGCCAGATCGGCATCGAACTCGGCGAGCGTCTGGCCGGGCAGCGCGTACATCAGGTCGATGTTGAAGGTGTCGAACGCGGCGCGCGCCTCGTCGATCGCAGCGCGTGCCTGCGCGGCGTCGTGGACGCGGCCGAGCGCAGCGAGCTTGGCGTCGTCGAAACTCTGCACGCCGATCGACAGCCTTGTCGCGCCGGCCGCGCGGTAGGCGCGAAAGCGCTCGCGCTCGAACGTGCCGGGGTTCGCCTCCAGCGTGATCTCGCACGCCGGCTCGAGCGGCAGCCGCGCGCGCAGGTCGGCGATCAGCCGCTCGATCGACGCCGGCGCGAACAGGCTCGGCGTGCCGCCGCCGATGAACACCGTCTGCACGCGTCGGCCCCAGATGAACGGCAGCGCGGCTTCGAGATCGGCGTTCAGCGCATCGAGGTAGCGCGCCTCGGGCAACTCGCCCTTTGACTCGTGGGAATTGAAGTCGCAGTACGGGCACTTCTTCAGGCACCACGGCAGGTGCACATAGAGCGACAGCGGCGGCAGCGCGGCGAGCGTCAGCGTGCCCGGGCGCATCACGCGCGCCAAGCGCTCGGCGACGCTCTCGGCGGGCTCTACCGAGGCGACGATGGGTGTCACGGCGTCATGCACGACCAAGCAACCGCCGTGGAGCCGGCTCTGCCGGGCCACGGGCGGTGCCCCCTTGAGGGGGAGCGCCGAAGGCGCTCCGGGGGTGGTCCCATTCATCCACGGCGCCACGCGTCGCGCATCAGCGCGAGCATCTGCACGGCGGCGCGCGCGCGGTGGCTGTGCGCGTTCTTCACGTCGGGCGCGAGTTCGGCCGCGGCCGCGCCGAGCGCAGGGATGAACATCAGCGGGTCGTAGCCGAAGCCGCCCGACCCGCGCGGCGCGGTCAGGATCTCGCCGTTCCAGCGCCCGACCGCGACCAGCGGCTCGGGATCGTCGTGCGAGCGCACCGCCACCAGCGTGCTGACGAAGCGCGCGCGCCGATCGGCCGCGCCGTCGAGGCGCTGCAGCAGCAGCGCGTTGTTCGCGGCGTCCTGGCGCGCGCGCACGGTCTCGCGATCGGCCGCGGCGTCGCCGATTGCGCCGGCGTAATGCGCCGAGATCACGCCGGGCGCGCCGCCGAGCGCATCGACGCACAGCCCCGAATCGTCGGCGATCGCCGCCGCGCCGGTGTGCCGCGCCGCGTGGCGCGCTTTCGCGAGCGCGTTCTCGATGAAGGTGTGGAACGGCTCGTCGGCCTCGGCGACGCCGAGCGTGCCCTGCGCGATCAGCTCGACGCCGGCCGGCGCGAGCACCGCCTGCAGCTCGGCGAGCTTCTTGCGGTTGTTCGACGCGAGGACGAGTTGCATCAAGCCCGGCGAAGGGCCGCCCCGAGCCGGGCTTGCGCCCCCTCGGGGGGCGGCGAACGAAGTGAGACTGGGGGCGCCATCCTCACGGCTCCAAGGCCCTGCGCTGCGCGGCCACCAGCGCGCGAATCCCGTGATCGGCCAGGCCGAGCAGCGCGCCCATCTCGTCGCGCGAGAACGGCGCGCCTTCGGCCGTGCCCTGCACCTCGACGAAGCCGCCGGAGCCGGTCATCACGACGTTCATGTCGGTGTCGCAGGCCGCGTCCTCGATGTATTCGAGGTCGAGCAGCGGCGTGCCCTGGACGATGCCGACCGAGACCGCGGCGACGAAATCGCGGATCGGCGACGCGCTCAATTTGCCCCGCGCCTGCAGCCACGTCACCGCATCGTGCGCCGCGACGAACGCGCCGGTGATCGCCGCGGTGCGGGTGCCGCCGTCGGCCTGAATCACGTCGCAGTCGAGCGAGATCGTGCGTTCACCGAGCGCCTTGAGGTCGAACACCGCGCGCAGCGAGCGGCCGATCAGGCGCTGGATCTCCTGCGTGCGGCCGCTCTGCTTGCCGCGCGCGGCCTCGCGATCGCTGCGCGTGTGGGTGGCGCGCGGCAGCATGCCGTACTCGGCCGTGACCCAGCCCTCGCCCGAGCCGCGCTTGTGCGGCGGCACCTTCTCTTCGACCGACGCGGTGCACAGCACCAAGGTCCCGCCGAACTCGATCAGCACCGAGCCTTCGGCGTGCTTGGTGTAGCGGCGGGTGATGGTGACGGGGCGCAGCGAGTCCGCGGCGCGATTGTCTGAGCGTTTGAATGTCATCCGCGTATTGTGGCGCCCCCCGATCGTCGGATACGACGATCGACCCCCCGTGGGGGTGCGAGCCGGCCGAGTCCACGAAGTGGGCCTCTTTGTGGCCCATGGCGGCCCGGCGCTCGGCCCGCGGTCCACGCGGACGAGCGCGCGCGATCAGCTCTTCTTTTGTGACGAGCGCCGGATCGCCTCGTTGATCTCGCGGATCGAGCGCTCGATCTCGGCCTCGTCGAGCTCGTCGGGCGCGTCGGCACCGAGCACGCTGGCCTGGATCGTCGAGGCGAACACCTCCTCGCCGAGCTGCTCGGTCGAGATGCCGCTGGTGCTGTCGCTGTCCTCGGCGGCTTCCCACTCGACGGCGAGCACCGAGACGTTGTCGCACTTCGGGCCGCCGTTGCGCAGCGCCTGCTCGACAAGCTCGGGCACCGCGTCGGAGATCAGGTGGCGCGTCAGCTGCTCGACGATCACCGAATCCTCGACCGTGCCCCACAGCCCATCGGAGCACAGCAGCAGCCGGTCACCGGCCTGCAGCAGCAGCGGGCCGACGGTGTCGATCACCGGCTTGCCGGGGCTGCCCAGGCAGGTGAACAGCACGTTGCGATTGAAGCGGTCGGGCATCGGCACGACCTGGCTCATCGTCTGCTGCAGCTCCGAATACGAGTGGTCGCGGGTGCGTGCGATCAGCTTGTCGCCGCGCACGAGATACAGGCGCGAATCGCCGCAGTGGGCCCAGTACGCCGCGTTGCCCTGCAGCAGGCAGGCGACGACCGTCGTGCGCGGCGTGTCGATCAGCGCCTTCTGCGTCGCGTAGCGCAGC
>DATMIN010000601.1:0-11870 GCA_035554275.1 Burkholderiaceae bacterium | reverse complement strand
TCGACCCGGCACGGCCCGCGCCAAGCGACTGGGCCACGGTGCTGCCCGAGCGGCCCGAGGTGCTGCAGCACGTCACCTCGGCCGGCGGGCGGTTGTTCGCGAACTACCTGAAGGACGTGCGCTCGCAGATCCAGGTGTTCGGCCTGGACGGCACGCCGCAGCGCAGCGTCGAGCTGCCCGGCCCGGGCACCGCCGACGGCTTCGCCGGCGAGCGCGGCGACACCGAGGTGTTCTACACGTTCGACTCGATGCAGCAGCCGCCGACGATCTTCCGCTACGACCTCGCGAGCGGGCGCAGCAGCGTGTTTCGCGCGCCCGAGATTGCCGGCTACGACGCGAGCCGCTACGAGAGCCGGCAGGTCTTCTTCGCGAGCCGCGACGGCACCCGCGTGCCGATGTTCCTGGTGTTCCGCAAGGGCCTGAAGCTCGATGGCCGCAATCCGACGATCCTGTACGGCTACGGCGGCTTCAACGTCACGATGACGCCGTACTTCAGCGCGCCGCGCATCGCCTGGCTCGAGCAGGGCGGCGTGTTCGCGATGGCCAACCTGCGCGGCGGCGGCGAGTACGGCGAGGCCTGGCACGAGGCCGGCATGCGGCTTTCCAAGCAGAACGTGTTCGACGACTGCATCGCCGCGGCCGAGTTCCTGATCCGCGAGGGCTACACCTCGCCGCAGCGGCTCGCGCTGCAGGGCGGCAGCAACGGCGGCCTGTTGGTCGGCGCGGTCGTCAACCAGCGGCCCGACCTGTTCCGCGTCGCGCTGCCCGAGGTCGGCGTGATGGACATGCTGCGGTTCCAGAAGTTCTCGGTCGGCGCGGCCTGGACCGCCGACTACGGCTCGAGCGACGACCCGGCGCAGTTCGCGAACCTGCTGCGCTACTCGCCGCTGCACAACATCCGCGAAGGCAGCCCCTACCCGGCCACGCTCGTCACCACCGCCGACCACGACGACCGCGTCGTGCCCGCGCACTCGTTCAAGTACATCGCGACGCTGCAGGCCAAGGCCGGCGCCGGCGCGCCGAAGCTGATCCGCATCGAGACGAATTCGGGCCACGGCTCGAGCAACCTCTCGAAGCGGCTCGACCTCGCGGCTGACCTGTACGCGTTCAGCTGGTCGCAGATGAACGTCGTGCCGAGCTTCCCGCCGCCCTGAGGCGATTCAGTAGGCGCTCGGGTTCTTGTTGAACGTGACGACGCAGTCGCGGGTGAGTTCTCCGGCCGCGGTCAGGATACGTGCGCGTCCATCGAAGCGCAGGTCTTTGCCGGCGCCGACGAACTGCCCGGTCACCTCGGTGTTCCAGAAGCCCTTCGGCTTCGCCCTGTCGGCGCCTCGGCCCTTCAAGGCGACGGGCTGGTCGAACTGCACTTCACCCGTGACGGTTTCGGAATAGACCGAGTTGCCGCGGACGATGGTGGCGGTGCCCTCGCTGGTCACCGTCATGAATGCGGACGCATTCCAGGGCGTCACACGCTGAACCTTGCCCGAGCCCAAGTACACACCGCAGCGGTACTCGCCTGACCATTGCCCGGACAGCGCGGTGGCGGTCAGGCCGGATGGGGCGGGGCCGACGGCCGACACGGATTTGGGTGCAGCCGGCGGCGGCGCCACGGCACCACCGGCCGTGCCCGAAGGCGGGGTCAGCGCGGCGTTCAACTTGGCCTGCTGAGCGGCGGCGTGGCGCTGCGGCAGCTCGCGCACCATCTCGACCGGCACCGCGAGGTTCAGGTTCTGCGCATCCCCGCCGATGAATGCCGCCGTGATGCCGATGAGTTGACCCTGTTCGTCGAACAGGCCGCCGCCGCTCGAGCCGTGCGAGATGGCCGCCGACGTCTGGATCGCGATCAGGCCGCGCGCGTCATCGTGCCGCAGCGCCGACACGATGCCCGCACTCAAGGTCAACTCCATTCCAGCCGGGCTGCCGAGGGCGTAGACCGGTTGCCCGACGACCAGCGTGTTCGCATCGCCCAGGGGCACCGGCGGCGCGGAGATCCCGGGGGCCTTCACCTGGCAGATGTCGTGCGCGGTGTCCCAGAACTCCAAGCTCGCCGGCCAGGTGGTCTTTTCGTGCGTGACTTCGACGCGCTTGGCCTTGCGCAAGACGTGGCAGTTGGTGACCAGGCTTTGCGCACCGACCACGACCGCGCTGCCTTGACTCAGCGGCAAGCCGTCCTTGTCGAAGGTGCGGACCACCCAGACGCTGGGCACCAGGCGGGCGTACAGCTCGGCCGCGCTGAGCGCATGGGCGCACGGGGCCGCGCTGCCAAATCCCAGCAGGACCAGCAGGACGGCGCCGCAGCGACGCAGGGTCGTGGTGCGAGTCGAAGCGGTCGGTGCATCCATGTCACTTCCCCAGCAGTCCACTCAGATCGTCCTCGGTAACGCCGCGTGCCCTTCCAGGCACGGCGGGCGCCGCAGGCGCGGCCGAAATCGGCAGGTCCGACTCGCTGTTCGCGCGGGCGCGCGATGTCGCGTCGGCAACGGTGGTGGTCTGCGCCATCGGCACGCACAGGTTCCCGCCGACATCGCGTCGGCGCGAACTCGGCTCCGCAACGATCTTGTGCGGATCGGTGGCGTCGAGAATCCGCGCCGCGCAGCCGCCCGGCGTGCTGCTCGCGGTGACCAGATACTTGCGGCCGGCGACGGCTTCGAACGACCATCGGACGCGGCAGATGGTCCGGTCGGGCTTCGTCAGAAAGACCTCGGCGGTGCTGAGTCGGTTGGCGACGATCGTCGTGGTCGCAGGGTCCACACTGGCCGTGCCGATCCCGACCTGCTCGAGCCCGGTACAGCTCTGCGGCTGCTGGAACAGGTACACGCCGAAGGTCTCGCCGGGCTGCACGCTGCCGCGCATGACCAACTGCGCGCTGGGCCCGGTGGTAGCCGGCACATGCTTGGGGATGGGGTGGGCGCAGCCGGCCACGAGCGCTGCGAGACCCAGTGCAACGAGTCGGGCGAGAGGCACGGGGCGTCTGAACATCGTGAGTGCGCGACGGAAATGGACGGACGCGGGAGGGTAAACCAGCCTGTCGCACGCCCGGGCGCGATTCGACGAACGTCTGCGCGCAATTGCGGGAATAGTTGCCGGTTGGTTGAAACTCCCGAGCGCGCGCTTTGCCGCGCAGCCGATGCGGCGGCACGTCGGCCGGCCCAAAGGCAAGCGAACCCACAGCCCATGCCCATGCGCCCCTTCAAGCACCTGCTGATCTTTGCCGTGTTGCCGGTTGCGGCGCTGCTCGCGCTCGCGGCCTGCGCGCCCCTGCGTGCGCTCAACGCGCTGGCCGCAGCGAGCGGCGGCTACACGCTGATGCAGGACGCGGCCTACGGCACGCTGCCGCGCCAGCGGCTCGACATCTACACGCCCAGCGCACCCACGCCCGCCGGCGGCTGGCCGCTGGTAGTGTTCTTCCACGGCGGCTCGTGGACGAGCGGCGAGCGCGCCGATTACCGCTTCGTCGGCGCCGCGCTGGCCGCGCGCGGCGTGCTCACACTGGTCGCCGACTACCGGCTCTACCCCGAGGTGCGCTACCCCGAGTTCCTGCGCGACAGCGCCCAGGCGCTGGCCTGGGGCCTGACCGAGGCGGCACGCCTCGGCGGCAACCCGAAGCGCGTGTTCGTGATGGGCCACAGCGCCGGCGCGTACAACGCCGCGATGCTCGCGCTCGACCCGCGCTGGCTCGGCGCAACCGGCCACGCGCCGGGCGAGCTCGCCGGCTGGATCGGGCTGGCCGGTCCGTACGACTTCTTCCCGACCGCCAACCTCGACGCGCGGCCGGTGTTCTTCCACCCGAACTACCCGCCGCAGGCGCAGCCGATCGAGTTCGCGTCGGCCGCCGCGCCGCGCAGCTTTGTGGGCGCGCCGCTGAACGATGCGCTCGTCAGCCCAACGCGCAGCACCCGGCAGCTGGCCGCGAGGCTCGACGCGGCGGGCGTGCCGGTGACGCTGAAGGTGTACGAGCGCGCCTCGCACGCCTCGCTGATCGGCGCGTTCGGCGCGGCACTGCGCTGGATCGCGCCGGTGCTCGATGACGTGGCCGCGTTCGTCGCGTCGGCGCCGCCCGCGCGCTGAGCGAGCCGCTCAGCCGGGCGCGCGCAACGGCACACGGTAGAGCCAGAGCCGGCGGCCGTCGGCGCACTCCAGCACCTGGGTCGGCGCAACCGCGCGGGCCTCGAACTCCAGGCTCGCGAGCCACGCGCCAGGACGCAATTCGCGCAGCGCCTTCTCGGCCGCGCGGTCCATGCTCTCGGGGCGCTGGAATACGTAGACCAGGTCGTAGCCCGACCAGTCGGCGGCCCAGATGTCGCCGCGCCGCACGCGCGCGAACCGGCAGCGCCACGCGCACAGCAGGCGCAGCGGCCAGCTCCACTCGATACCGTCGATGCGCGCCCGCGGGTACGCGCGCTGCAGCTCGCGCAGGCCCGCGCCGAGGCCGCAGCCGGCATCGAGCACGCGCGCGTCCGGGGCCAGCGGCACGGCCGCGGCGAGGTTGTCGAGCGCGCCGGTCGGCGTCGGGAACAGCGGTGCGTCGCGCCACGCGCGCATCGGGTAGACGAGCGCCAGCAGCGCCAGCGGCAGCAGCCAGCCCCACGCCGGCATCGTGCCGGCCAGGCCCGAGGCCGCGAGCGAGAGCGGGAAGCCGAGTGCCACGAACAGGCGCCGCCACGGCGTACTGCCGATGCCGTTCAGCGCCGCGCCGGCGAGCACCGCGGCCGCGCACGCGACGATGAGCGGCGCGCCGAGCGCGCCGAGCAGCGCAAACAGCGCCCACGCCAGCGACCAGCACAGCAGCGCCGGCAGCGGCCACGTCAGGCGCCACTCGCGCATCGCCATCGAGATCTCAGAACTGGAACGCGAGGCGCAGGCCGCCCCAATGCCGGCCGCCGACGACGATCGGCGCCGCCGCTTCCTTCATCACGACGAAGCGCCCGCCGCCCATGTCGCGGCGGTAGGTCTGCAGCAGGAACGGCCGCTGGTTGCGCGCCGAGGCCAGGCCGGTGCGGTCGGCGAAGATGCGGCGGTAGCGGCTGTTCGCGCTGTCCCACGCAAGGTCGCCGCGCTGCGGGTGGTTGTACTGGCGGTTGTGCGTCGCCACAAAGCCGTTGCGATCGGCCGCGATGCAGAACACGACCTTCGGGCTGAGCTTGAGCACGCGTTCCTGCACGTCGGGGAACAGCCGGTCGGCGAGCGCGACGAAGCGCGTCGTGTGCTGCGCCGGGTTGGTGTTCGGGATCGCCACATAGGCCTCGTCGAACAGGTCGGCGAGCGTCGCTTCGCCGGCCGCGACCGCGGCCTCGAGCAGCGCACCGACCTCGCGCGCCGCGCCGGTGGCACCGATGATGAACGGCGTGTCCTCGGTCTCGATGCCGCAATCGGCGACCAGCTCGATCAGTTGTTCGGAGACGCCGAGGAACGCCTCGCTGCGCGTCATCGCCGCGGCCAGCGTCTGGCCGGTCTGGCCGATGTCGCCGGCGATCGCGGCGAGCTGCGCGTCGAGCGTGCCGCAGGTCGCGCGGCTCTGCCCGGCCGCGGCGAGGATGCCGTCGACGGCGCCTTGCACCTCGCCGATCGCGGCGTGGAACGCGCCGCGTTCGCCGCGGCCGTTCTCGGTGCGCAGCTCGCGCGCGAGCGCGGCGATGCGCGCGTCGAGCGCGCCGACGGTGCGCATGATTTCCTTCGACGACTCGTCGACCTGGCCGGCGAGATCGCGCACCGCATCGGCGACCACGCCGAAGCCGCGGCCCGCGTCGCCGGCACGCTTGGCCTCGACCGAGGCGTTGAACGCCACCAGCCGCGTCTGCAGCGCAATCCGCGAGATGCCTTCGGCGGCGTTCGCGACCTCGCGCAGCGTCGTCACCGCGGCGCCGACTTCGCGGCCGACATCCTCGACCGCGCCGCGCACGCGCTCGACCGCGCCGAGCCCGGCCTGCGAGACGCTGCCGATGCCGGCCTGCGCCTGCTGCACCTCCTTCATCTGCGCGAGCATCGTCGCCACGGCCTGGCCGCTGCGCTCGGAGACTTTCGCGGTGTCGTCGATCAGGCCGCGCACCTCGGCGGCCTCGCGGCCGATCCGTGCGGCCTGCTGGCCGATCGAGCGGATCGCGCCGTGCAGGTCGGGCGCGGGCGCGGCCGGCGCCAGCGCCGGCATCTCGGTCGATTCGCGCGGTGCGCGGCGCAGCAGTTGCATCATGGCCGCATCAGTAGGCGCGCAGCTTCACGCGCAGGCGCGCGATCGACTGGCTGTGCAGCTGGCAGACGCGCGATTCGGTCACCTTCAGCACCGCCGCGATCTCCTTCAGATTCATGTCGTGCTCGTAGTACATGCTCATCACGTACTGCTCGCGCTCGGGCAGCACCTTGATCGCCTCGACCAGCGCCTCGCGCATGCGCTGGTCCTGCAGCTGCGCGAGCGGGTTGGTCTCTTCGTCGCCGACGTGGCGGTCGAGAAAATCGTTGTCGCCCTCGTCGCCCGACATGTCCTCGAGGTACACGAGCTGGGTGCCGCGCACCTTGCCGAGCAGCTCCTGGTACTCGCCCAGCGCCAGGCCCATCTCGCGCGCGATCTCGCTCTCGACCGGCGCGCGTCCGAGCCGCTGCTCGAGCTTGTGCACTGCCGATTCGATCGTGCGCTGCTGCTTGCGCGTGCCGCGCGAGAGGTAGTCGTTGCCGCGCAGCTCGTCGAGCATCGCGCCGCGGATGCGCTGGGTCGCGAAGGTCTCGAACTGCACGCCCTGCGCGGCGTCGAAGCGGCTCAGCGCGTCGGCCAGGCCGATCATGCCGACCTGGATCAAGTCGTCGATCTCGACGTTGGCCGGCAGCTTGGCGATCATCTGATGGGCCAGGCGACGCACCAGCGGGCTGTACTGCTTGAGCGTCGAGTTCAGGTCGAGTTGACCTTTGGCGGTGTACATGGAGAGGCTCCGGGAATTCAATGGTGGGCCCAGGTTCGGGTGGCCGGTGCACGCGAGGCTGCAACCGCCGGCAGCATCCGCGTCGAAGAATCGTCAGCACCGCCGCGCACGAACCGCGCGTCGTCGCCGAGCGCGCTGCGCAGCTGCTCGCGCACCAGGCGGCGCAGCTCGTGCGACGGCGCCTCGGCGGCGTCGCAGGCCGGGTCGATCTGGACCCAGTCGCGCAGCACCGCGCCGAGAAAGTCGTCGGCGCAGGTCGCGATCTGCATCGCGATGCGCTCGGAGCGCGGCGAGTGCTTCGCGGCGCCGAGCAGCAGGTCGTGCACGACCAGGCCGGCGCGTTGCGTCAGCAGCT
Organism: Burkholderiaceae bacterium; assembly: GCA_035554275.1. GTDB lineage: Bacteria > Pseudomonadota > Gammaproteobacteria > Burkholderiales > Burkholderiaceae_C > LMDS01. Next base: position 4,607 of record DATMIN010000601.1, on the reverse strand, counting down.
TCATCGCGGCGTAGGCGTGGGTCACGCTGCTCGGCCGGTCGTCGGCGAGCAGCAGCGGGCGGCACGGGGCGTGCGCCTCGCCGCCGCGGCGCGCGAACATCCGGCACAGGTCGGAGGCGCTCGCGTGCACCAGCAGCACATCGCACTGCGGCACGGCCTCGGTCAGTGCGGCGAGGAAGCCGGCGGTCGAGCCGGTCGCGTCGACGTGGCGCAGCGGCAGGCCGCGCGCGGCGAGGTACGAGACCTGCGCCGACAGCGTCTCGATGCACGCGCCGAGGTCGAGCAGCGCCATCTCGGCCGGCTCGCCGGCGCGCTCGCCGGCATCGACGACGAGCACGCGCTTGCCGTGTTCGGCGAACGCGGTGCACAGGCGTTCGAGCATCACGCCGCCGAACGCGACGTTGGGGTTCGAGACCACCGGCACGATGCACACGCGCGAGTGGGCGAACAGGCGGCGCAGGCCGTCGGCCTGGTCGAGCGGAGCGAAGCGGGACATGGGCGGGGTGGGTCCGGTGAGGTTCAAGCAGGTGCGGTGAAGGGCGGGGTCAGCCGTGCAGCGCGGCGCGCGGCGCCGGGCGGGCGGCGTGGCTGGTCGGCGCGGCGAAGATCAGGCTCACGTCGCTGGCGTCGAGCCGGTAGGCGGCGCTGCCGCCGCTGCGCAGCGCGCGGTGCACCAGCGCGTTGGCCGACAGGCGGTGCCAGTCTTCCGGCACGCGCTGGCCGTTGGCCACGCCGATCACCTTCAGCTTCATGCGGATCAGCGCGTCGAGCGCGGGCCCGAGCTTGACGGCTTCGTCCATCTTCGACAGCACGACGCCGCAGCACGTGCCCGCGTTGTAGGCGACCAGCACGTCCTCGATCGTCTCGCCCTGCGAGGCGGCGTTGACGACGAGCAGCTTGCGGATCGAGCGGTGGCTGATCATCTCGAGCAGCTCGCGGGTGCGGGTGTCGCGCTGCGCCATGCCGGCGGTGTCGATCAGCACCATCTTCTTGCCGGCAAGCAGCTCGAGCAGGTCTTCGAGCGAGGCGCGGTCGTGCGCGGTGTGCACCGGCACGCCGAGGATGCGGCCGTAGGCGCGCAGCTGCTCGTGGGCGCCGATCCGGTAGGCGTCGAGCGTGATCAGGCCGAGGTTGTTGGCGCCGTACTTGGCGGCGAACGCGGCGGCGATCTTCGCGGTGGTGGTCGTCTTGCCGACGCCGGTGGCGCCGACCAGCGCGTACACGCCGCCCTGGTCTTCGAGCGGCGCCTCGGCCTCGGCCGTGTGCAGGTTGCGCTCGAGCACGCTCGCGGCCCAGGCCGATTCGTCGGCCACGTCCATCGGCAGGCTGTCGCCGATCTTGCGGATCAGCGCCGGCGAGAAGCCGCAGTCGAGCAGCTTCTGCGTCAGGCGCGCCTGACCGGGCTGGCGATTCAGCTTCTCCATGAACGCGAGGGCGCCGAAGCGCTCCTCGATCAGGCCCTTCATCGCGCGCAGCTCGCTCATCATGTCGTCCTGGTCGCGGCGCGCCGTGGCCGGGGCCACCGCGTCGGCGAGCGGTTCGTCGTGGATCGCGGGCAGCGGCTCGCGCAGCACGGGTGCGGCGGCCGGCGCGCTCATGCGCTGCTCGAGCACGCGGGCGCGCTCGGGCGCCGGTGCGCGGCGCGGCTCGGCGAGCGCCTCGGGCGCCATCGCGGCCTGGCGGCGGCGCAGCATGCGCTCGCGCACGTAGTCCTGGAACGACAGCGTGCTCATCGAGAGCTTGGCCACGTCGTCGGCCACGTCGCTCGGCACCGCCTCGGGCTCGGCGCGCGCCGCGCTGCGGGCGGCAAAACTCTTCGCGGGGGCGGCCGCCGGCGCCGGCGTGTTCGCCATGCGCTCGATCTGCTGCATGCCTTCGGGCGCCATCGCGAGCACCTCGACGCCGTCGACGCACGGCTTGGTCGACAGCACCACGGCGTCGTCGCCGAGGGCCTGGCGCACCAGCACGAGCGCGTCGCGAGACGTGCGGGCGGTGAATCGTTTGACGTTCATGCGGGTGCTCCCCCAATGATCGAACCGATGCGGATCGAATGCGTTTCAGGAATTTCGCTGTGGCCGAGCACGCGCAGTCGCGGCGCGGCACGCTTCAGCAGGCGCGCCATCGGGGCGCGGATCATGTCGGGCACCAGCAGGCAGGCCGGGTGGCCCAGGTCTTCCTGGCGCTTGGCGGATTCGGCGGCGCTCTTGGCCAGCGTGTCGGCCACGCCCGGGTCGAGCGCAGCGCCGTGCGGCGAGTTCAGCGCCTGCGTGACGAGCCGCTCGAGCTCGGGCTCGAGCGCGATCACTTCGAGCTCGCGCACCGGGCCGTAGATCTGCTGCACGATGCTCGGCGCGAGGTGGATGCGGATGCGCCGCGCCAGCTCGGCCGGGTCGGTGACGGTGGCGGCGGCTTCGGCCAGGCTCTCGACGATCGAGCGCATGTCGCGGATGTGCACGCCTTCTTCGAGCAGAAGCTGCAGAACCTTTTGCAGTGCGGCGATGCCAACCATCTTGGGGACCACGTCCTCGATCAGTTTCGGGGCCAGCTTCGTCACGTGTTCGACGAGCTGCTGGGTCTCGACACGGCCGAGCAACTTGGCCGCGTGGAGCTGCATCAAGTGTGAGAGATGGGTCGCCACGACGGTCGAGCAATCAACGACGGTAAATCCGGCCATCTGGGCCGATTCGCGCTGGCGCTCTTCGATCCACACCGCGGGCAGGCCGAACGCCGGGTCGGTGGTGCGCGTGCCGATCAGCTGCGTGGTCGCGCCGCCCGGGTTGATCGCGAGCAGCATGCCGGGGAAGGCCTCGCCCTCGCCGACGACCGCGCCGCGCAGCGTCAGGCGATACGCACTCGGCTTCAGCTCGAGGTTGTCGCGGATGTGTACCGGCGGCGGCAGGAAGCCAACGTCCTGCGCGAACTTCTTGCGCACGCCCTTGATGCGGCCGAGCAGATCGGCGCCGCCCGATGCGACGCGCGACTTGTCGACCAGCGTGATCAGCCGGTAGCCGACCTCGAGGCCGAGCGTGTCGACCGGCATCAGGTCGTCCCAGGTCGCTTCCGGGTTCGCCTGCGCGGCCTCGGCCGGGCGCGGCGGCGGCGTGGCGGCGGCGCGCTTGTCGCGCCGGTTCATCCACCACGCGGCGTAGCCGAAGGCCGTGCCGAGCAGGCCGAACACGAGGTGCGGCATGCCCGGGATCACGCCGAGCGCGGTGATCACGCCGGCGGTGATCGCCAGCGTCTTCGGGGTGTTGAACACCTGGCGCGCGATCTGGCTGCCGATGTCTTCGCTCTTGCCGACGCGCGACACCACCATCGCCGCGGCCACCGAGATCAGCAGCGCCGGGATTTGCGCGACCAGCGCGTCGCCGACCGCCAGCAGGATGTAGCTGTTCGCCGCCTGCGTGGCCGTCAGATCGTGCTGCGCGACGCCGATCACGAAGCCGCCGATGATGTTGATGAACAGGATCAGCAGGCCGGCCATCGCGTCGCCGCGCACGTACTTGCTGGCACCGTCCATCGAGCCGAAGAACTCGGCCTCTTCGCCGACCTCGAGGCGGCGGCGCTTGGCCTCCTTGTCGTCGATCAGGCCGGCGTTCAGATCGGCGTCGATCGCCATCTGCTTGCCCGGCATCGCATCGAGCGTGAAGCGCGCGCCGACCTCGGCGATGCGCTCGGCGCCCTTGGTGACGACGATGAAGTTGATCACCACCAGGATCGCGAACACGATCAGGCCGACCGCGAAGTTGCCACCGATCAGGAAGTGGCCGAACGATTCGATCACCGCGCCCGCCGCGCCGGCGCCGGTGTGGCCCTCGAGCAGCACGACGCGGGTCGAGGCGACGTTCAGCGACAGGCGCAACAGCGTCGTCAGCAGGATCACCGCCGGGAACGCCGCGAAGTCGAGCGGCTTGACCATGTAGGCCGCGACCATCATCACCATCAGCGCCATCGCGATGTTGAAGGTGAACAGCAGGTCGAGCGCGAACGGCGGCAGCGGCAGCACCATCATCGCGAGGATCATCACGACGACGAGCGGTGCCGCCATCGAGCGGATCACCTTCGCGTTCGGGCCGAGCCAGGCTTGCAGCTGCTGCAGCGTCGGGTTCATGTCGGTCGGGAGCTCCGGAAACGGGGTGGCGAGACGCACCGGGAGGTGCTGCGCCATTGTTCCGGGACGGGGCCAAAACTTGAGCCGGATAAGCGGGGTGAAGGAGCGCCAGTTCGGCGCCTGTTGGGCGACTGGACGTGGGAAGCGCTCAATGGCGGTCGATACGCCCCGGCAGATACCATGCGGCTCAATCCAGGGGGACTGCATGGTGCTGAGACAGAAAATCCGCTTCTGCACCGCGCACGACGGCGTGCGCATCGCGTATGCGACGAGCGGCAGCGGCCCACCGCTCGTCAAGGTCGCCAACTGGCTGTCGCACCTCGAGTTCGATGTGACCAGTCCCGTCTGGGGCCACTTGATCGATACCTTGTCGCGCGACTACAGCGTTGTCCGCTACGACCAGCGCGGCACCGGACTGTCGGACTGGGATATCGACGACATCTCCTTCGAATCGTGGGTTCGCGATCTCGAAACGGTGGTCGATGCCGCGGGCGTG
>DATMIN010000600.1:0-4197 GCA_035554275.1 Burkholderiaceae bacterium | reverse complement strand
GGCCGGCGGCGGCCGGCGGCGTGCCGGCGCCGACCTGCACCAGCGCGAGCTGCACCTGCTCGGCCGAGATGGGCTGCTGCGACTGCTCGTACAGCGCCAGCAGCAGGTTCATCGCGTGTTCGGCGTTGACCTTCGAGCCCTCGACGCGAAAGAACTCGTTGCGCCGCGACACGCTCACGTCGAGCAGCCGCTCGATGCTGCGCAGGTGCTCGTCGACGCTGCCGCAGAGGTGGGCCAGCCGGGTGTTGTCGCGCGGTTCGAAGGAGTGGCGAAGGATCAAGGCGGGTGCGTGGCGAGCGGGTGGGCGCGATTGTCGCCTGCCAATCGTGGCGATCGTGGCGTTGTCGGCACCGGCGGGCGGCTCGTCGGCATCGGCAGGCACCGGCGGCGCAGCGCTCCGGCACAATCCGCGTCGATGTCGCTGCCGCCCGCCCCCGCTGCTGCGGCCGGCCCCGCCGGCCGGTCGCCGGCCGCATGGGCCGCAGGCTGGCGCCGCGCGACTCTTGCTGCGGCACTGGCCGCATTCGCGGCCCTCGCGTTCGCCGGCCCGGCGCATGCGCAAGCCAATGCCACCAGCGCCGACAGCCAGGTCGTGATCGACCAGGTCGTGTCGGTGCAGAGCGCCGGCGTGCCCGGCGCCGCCGTCGACATCGCCAAGCCGGTGCGCCTGCCCGACGACTGGGCGGTGTCACGGCCGCGCTTCGAGGGCACGGTCTGGTACCGCACCGGCTTCGACCGGCCGGCCGGCGCCGATTCGCACGAGCTGATGGCGCTGTACATCGAGCGCGCCTGCAGCAACCTCGAGGTCTACCTGAACGGCAACCGCATCTTCAGCGGCGGGCGCATGAGCGAGCCGGTGACGCGCAATTGCCGCTACCCGCAACTGATCGCGCTGCCGGCCGCGCTGCTGCACGAGCGCGCCAACACGCTCGACGTGCAATTGCAGGGCCATGCGCTGCCGCGGGTCGCGTCGCGGATGCGCGCCGGCGGCCTCTCGGCGCTGGTGGTCGGGCCGCAGGCGGCGCTGGCGCGCAGCTACGAGCAGCGCCTGTTCTGGAACGTCACGGCGGTGCAGATCGTGAACGTCGCGCTCGCCGTGCTCGGCTGCGTGATGATCGGCCTGGGCTGGATGAACCGGCGCGAGGCCTACCTCGGCTACTTCGGCTGGCTGTGCCTGGTCTGGGCGCTGCTGTCGGCGCGCGTGTGGTGGCGCGACATGCCGTGGGACACCGGCGTGATGGAGTTCCTGTTCTGCAGCGGCTTCGCGCCGCTGGTCGCGCTGGCGGTGCAGTTCCTGCTCAGCTACGCCGGGCTGCGCTCGCGCTGGATCGAGAACGGCCTGGCCGCGCAGTGGGTGCTGCTGCCGGCCACGCTGCTGCTCGCCGGCCCGGGGCGGCTCTACGCGATGGCGAGCTTCTGGTACGCGGTGCTCGCGGCCGAGGTGATCGCCGCCGCGGTGCTCTACGTGGTCGTCACGCGGCGCGGGCGGCGCCAGGATTTCGCGCTGATGGTCGGCGTGCTGGTCGCGCTGCTGGCGCTGCTCGGCCTCGAGTTCTCGGTCCAGTACGGCCTGCTGCCGGGCATCACGTCGCCGATGCTGCAGCTGGCGATGCCGCTGCTGTTCATCGGCATCGCGATGCGCCTGCTGCAGGTGTTCGCGCGCGCGCTGCGCGCCGCCGAGGACGGGCGCGAGAACCTCGAAGGCCGCGTCCAGGAGATCACCGCCGAGATCGAGCGCAACTTCGCGCAGCTCGCCGAACTGCGCGTCGAGCAGGTCACCGAAAAGGAGCGCAAGCGCATCGCCGCCGACCTGCACGACGACCTCGGCGCCAAGCTGCTGACGATCGTGCACACCAGCGAGTCGGAGCGCATCTCGACGCTGGCGCGCGAGGCGCTCGAGGAGATGCGGCTGTCGGTGCGCGGCCTGACGGGCAAGCCGATGCGGCTGGCCGACGCGCTCGCCGACTGGCGCGCCGAGACCGTCTCGCGCCTCGGCCAGGCCAACATCGAGGCCGACTGGCGCGGCCCGACCGAAGAGACCGAGCAGCTGCTGCCGGCGCGCGGCTTCGTGCAGACCACGCGCATCCTGCGCGAGGCGGTGAGCAACATCATCAAGCACAGCGGCGCGTCGCACTGCAAGGTGCGCTGCGCGATCAGCGAGCGCCAGTTCGGCCTGACGGTGCAGGACAACGGCAAGGGCATCCCGATGGAGCTCGACGGCAAGCTCGACCGCGGCCACGGCATGGCCAGCATGAAGCACCGCGCCAAGCAGATGCAGGGCCAGTGCCTGGTGGAATCGGGGGCCGGCTACGGCACCGTGATAAGGCTCACGCTGCCGCTGTGAGCCGCACTACAGTACGCAACAGGCGCGACCGATAGCCCGGCTACGATGACCGCTCGCGCGGCCGCCGCGAACGCGCCGTCCGGCGTGTCGACCCTGAGGTGCGTTGATGGACAACATCCTGCTGCTCGAAGACCTGCCCGAGATTCGCTCGTGGCTCAAGGTGCTGATCAAACAAGTGTTCCCGCACGCGCAGATCCACGAGGCCGCGCGCGTGCACGATGCGCTCGCGATGGTGCCGGCGGTGAAGTTCAAGCTCGCGCTGGTCGACCTCGGCCTGCCCGACGGCTCGGGCGTCGACGTGGTCGCGGCGCTGCGCGAGGCGCAATCGGAATGCCAGTCGGTCGTGGTGACGATCCACGACGACGACGATCACCTGTTCCCGGCGCTGCAGGCCGGCGCGTTCGGCTACCTGCTGAAGGAGCAGGCGCGCGAGCTGATCGCCGAGCAGCTCAACCGCATGAGCCAGGGCGAGCCGCCGCTGTCACCCTCGATCGCGCGCCGCGTGATCTCGCACTTCGCGGCGCAGACGCGCCAGCAGGAGCGCCCGCAGAACATGCCACACGTCGCGCTCACCGAGCGCGAGAACGAGGTGCTGCTGCGCGTCGCCAAAGGCTTCACGCTGCCCGAGATCGGCGTGCAGCTGAACCTGTCGCGCCACACGATCGCCGACTACGTGAAGCAGATCTACCGCAAGCTCAACGTGAGCTCGCGCGCGGAGGCGGCGCTCGAAGCGCAGCGCCTGGGCCTGTTCCGCCGCGCCTGACGGGCGCAGGTCGAATACATCACCGCGGAGTAACGGAGAGCGCGGAGTTTCGCGGAGTGAATCAGGACTTTCCTCTGCGCAACTCCGCGCCCTCCGTTACTCCGCGGTGAATGAATTCAGCGTCCCGCCGCGATAATCGCGGCCATGATCGGACGACTCACCGGAACGCTCGCGGAAAAATCGCCCCCGCAACTGCTCGTCGACGTGAACGGCGTCGGCTACGAGGTCGACGTGCCGATGAGCAGCTTCTACAACCTGCCGGCGCTCGGCGAGCGCGTCACGCTGCTGACGCACTTCGTCGTCCGCGAAGACGCGCAGGTGCTGTTCGGCTTCCTCACCCACGACGAACGCGCGACCTTCCGGCTGCTCGTCAAGATCTCGGGCGTCGGCCCGCGCACCGCGCTGTCGATCCTGTCGGGCCTGAGCGTCACCGAGCTCGCGCAGGCCGTGAGCCTGCAGGAGAGCGCGCGCCTCGTGAAGGTGCCCGGCATCGGCAAGAAGACGGCCGAGCGGCTGCTGCTCGAGCTCAAGGGCAAGCTCGGCGACGTGATCGCCGCGCCGGCCAGCGTCGCGAGCCACGCGCAGGGCGACATCCTGCAGGCGCTGCTCGCGCTCGGCTACAGCGACCGCGAGGCCGCCGCCGCGCTGAAGGCGCTGCCGGCCGACGTGGGCGTGGCCGACGGCATCAAGCTCGCGCTGCGCGCGCTCGCCAAGTAGCCGGGACCCGCTCGGCGGGTGGCGGCGTATTCGCCGCCGGGTGCTCCGTTCAGTGCTTGTGCTCGCCCTTCGGCACCTGCACGACGACCTTCACCTCGGCCTTGCCGCCGCGCTCGAACTCGAGCGTCATCGTGAAGCTGTCGCCCTCCTTCAGCGGTTGCTTCAGGCCCATCAGCATGAAGTGATAGCCCTCGCCGGGGCGCATCTTCACCGTGGCGCCGGGCGCCAGCGCGATCTCGCCGGCCTCGCGCATGCGCATCACGCCGCCGTCCATCGCCATCGTGTGAATCTCGGTGCGCTGCGCGATCGGCGTGCTCGCGCGCACCAGCTTGTCGGGCTGCTTGCCGGTGTTCTCGAGCGTGGCGATGTAGGC
>DATMIN010000599.1:0-5835 GCA_035554275.1 Burkholderiaceae bacterium | reverse complement strand
CACTGGCTCGGCCACGGGCACGGGCGGCACGGCCACCGCCGGCGCGGCGACCTCCACCAGCGGCAGCAACACCGGCACGGCCACCGGCACCGGCGGCGCATCGAGCAACACCGGCGGCGCGGGCACCGCGACGGCGGCGGCCGGCGGCTCGGCCACCAACAACGCCGGCAACGGCGGTGCGGGCGGCTCAGCGACCAACGGCAGTGCGACCAACGGCGGGGCCTCGACGACGGCGTCGAACGGTAGCGCGACCGGGGGTGCCGGCGCCACTGGCACGGGTGCGGTCGGCGCGGTCGGTACCGGCGGGCAGGGCGGTGCGGGCGCGGCAGCGGCCGGCGGTGCCGGCAGCGGCGGGACGGGCGGTGCCGGCAACGGCGGTGTCGCGTCCGGCGCGGTGGGCAACGGCGCGGTCGGCGGTGCGGGCGGCTCGGGCGGTACGAACACCGTCAGTGCTGGCACGTTCAACATGTCCAACACCATGTCGGCGACGGCGCAGTCGGCGGCGGGCGTGATGGTCATCAGCCAGAACACCGGTATCGCCGCGCTGACCCAGCAGAGCGTGAACATTCAGGCCAACCTCAACGTCGGCCACTGATCGAAGGAGCGCGCCGGCGGTGCCTGCATCGCCGGCGCGTCTTTCAACGATCGACTGAGGAGAACTCATGTCAAGCGCACTGCGCATCGTTCACGCCGGCGTTGCGACGCTGGCGATGCTGTCGGGGAGCGCTGCGGCGCTCGCTGACGAATCCAATCTCCCAGCATCGGCGCCACCGGTGGCAGAGGCGGCCCGTCCGTCACGCGCGGCGCCGGTGCTCATGCCGCTCGAGCCGGCCGCCGCACGGCGCGGCCCATTTGCCAGCAAGCCGGTACCGGCCGCGACGCTCGCGGCGCGCCGCGGCGGCGAGCGCGTCTTCAACGACGCTCAGCTGAAGGGCGTGGTCGCCGACAACCAAGCCAGCAACCTGACGACCGGCATGAACGTCATCAGCGAAGGCGCGTTCTCGGGTGCGTCGGGGCTGTCCACGGTGATCCAGAACTCGGGCAACAACGTCTTGATCCAGAACGCCACGATCGTCAACGTGCAGCTGAAGTAACCGACCGATTGGGGGCGCCATGAACCGGCTCGGCGGTGTTGTGTTCGCAGCAGCGGTGCACTGCCTCGTGGCCCCGGCCGCGGGGGCAGGGCCGCTCGAGCTTCCATTCCAGATCGGCGGGGCCTACAACGTGCCCGTCACCAGCATCCGCGAAGCGCGCTTCACCGCGACCATCCGTCAGCAGTACGACTTCAGCTGCGGCTCGGCCGCGCTGTCGACGCTGCTCACGCATCACTACCGGCACCCGGTCACCGAGGACAAGGTTTTCGAGGAGATGTTCGCCCGCGGCGACCAGGCCAAGATCAAGGCCGAGGGCTTCTCGCTGCTCGACATGAAACGCTATCTCGAAGCGCACGGCTTCGAGGCCGATGGCTTCCAGGAGTCGCTCGACAAGCTCGTCGCCGCGAACATCCCGGCCATCGTGCTCGTCAACGAGAACGGCTACAACCACTTCGTCGTCGTCAAGGGCGTGCGCGCCGGCCGCGTGCTGCTCGGTGACCCGGCCGGCGGCACGCGCGCCGTGCCGGAGCCGTCGTTCCACGCGGCGTGGACGAACCAGGTGCTGTTTGTGATCAGCAACCGGCAGGACGAAGCCTCGTTCAATCTCGCCGGCGACTGGCACGCCGCGCCCGCCGCGCCGATCGCCAGCGGCGTGCAGCGCGACGGCCTCGGCGCCATCGTGATCCCCAAACTCGGCCCGGCCGATTTCTGAACAAGGCGCGCCGCGTGAACCACCCACCGACCCAGCTCGCGCTGCTGATCTCGCTGATCGGCGCCGGCGTCTCGCCGCACGCGAACGCGACGAGCGGCAACGTCACCGTCGGCGCCGGGCGCGCGCTGCCCGGCGTCAGCTGCGACGAGCGCGAGGCGGCCGCGCTGCAGGAGGCGTGCGCCGGTGCGGCCGACATCGTCTGGCTGCCGTTGCCCGATGTCGGCGACGCATCGGCGGCCACCGAGCGCACTCGCCTCGTCTATCGCGCGCCGTGGGACGACTGGGCCCCGGGCGAGGTGCCGACCGATGCGCCGGATCGCGCTCCGCGGTCGCAGCTGCTTGCGCTCGACAGCGCGTCGGCCGATGCGATGCCCGCCGCCGAGGCGGTGGCCGCGACGCCGCCGCCGCGGGCCAGCCGCGAGATCCGCAAGACCAAGAGTCGGGCGCGCAAGGGCCTGGCCGTCGTGCGCGCCGCGAGCGAGCCGCTCGAGCGGCTGCGCCGCCGTACACAGCCGGCCGTGTCGACCGGCCGGCTTGCGGCGTTGCTGACGCGGCCGGTGCCGGTCACGCCGGCCTCGGCGCCGGCCGATCGCCTTCTCGACAGCCTCGTCGAGGTGCTGCACGAGCAGCCTGCGGTGGCCGCGCCGGTCGACGTCGCCGTGGCGCGCGCGCTCGCCGGTCAGGCTGCCGAATTCGCGCGCGCGGTAGGGCCGCGCGTGAACGCACCGGTTCGCATCGCGCGTCAGGTTGAATCACCGAGCGACGCGGTGCTGCGCGACCTCGACGCGATGCTCTCCGGTCGGCGCGACGAGGTCGGCGCGATCCCGTGCCCGCCGGCCGAGTCGCCGAGCGACCGCGTGCTGACGATGCTCGGCGAGATCGTCGACGTGCCCGCCTGCGTCGAAGACGGCCCGGCCAAGCGCGCCCGCAAGCTCGCCGCGCGCGCCGCCAAGGCGCAGGAGAAGGAGGCACTCGCGCAGATCGCACAGGAGGTCGCGCGCTCCGGCGTCGACGTGGCCCTGCCGCTGGAAGCGCCGGTGTCGGCGGACGCGCGGCCCGTCGTCGCCGAGGCGCCGCCCGCATCGGTCACGCGGCCTTTGACGGCCGCTGCGAACCCGCAACGCGCGCGCCCATTCGGCGACCGTCAGGTCGCGGTCAGCGACAGCTCGCTCGACCGCGTGCGAGGCGGGTTCACGGTCGACGGACTGAACATCACGTTCGGCATCGAACGCGCGGTCTACGTCAACGGCGTGCTGGTGACGACGACGAGCCTGAACCTGTCCGACCTCGGCCGCCTCACCGCGGGCCGCGGCACGGTCTCGTTCGATGTCGGCTCGCTCGGCGTGGTCCAGAGCGGCGCCGGCAATCTGGTTGCGTCGACGATCGTCACAGCAGGGAATGCCGGCACGATCGTCCAGAACACGCTCGATGGGCAGAAGATCCAGAACGTCACGGTCATCAATGCGACGGCCAACAGCCTGGGCGTGTTCCGAAACCTGAATCTCGGTTCTTCGCTGCGTTCGGCGGTGATCGACTCGCTGCGCCGCTGAGCGGCGCAGCCGACCCGCACTCATCGGCCGCGCGGCTCAGAACGTGATCGGGGTGCGCACCGTCAGCGTCATGTCGGGCGTGTCGCGCGTGATGCCGGCGCCAAGCGTGACGCTCAGCGTGCGCTGGCTGTTCAGGCGATAGGAGTAGCCCAGCAGCAGCGTGCCGAGCTGAACCCGCACCGACGCGAGCGGCAGCGCCGAGCCGTCGACCTTGGTCCGGCCGACCGACGCATGGTCGTAGCCGATGCTGAACGACGACTTCTCGTTCAGCCCGAGGCCCATGCCGAAATTGAAGCCGATGACGTCGCCCGCGCTGTAGCGATGCGGCGTGGTATCGCCGGGTGAGCCGGACGCGTATTGCTGCACGATGTTGTTGCGGGCGAAGTTGTGCAGGTAGCTGACGGTTCCGAAGAACACCGCCGGGTCGGACGGGTATAGCACCGTGAACGCCGGCTGCAGGCCATAGAAGCCCGAACCGGTGGGCAGCTCGGTCTGCACCGGCCCGAGCCCGGTGGCGGTCGTCTGGATCGGCGAGTCAAACGGGTCCTTGCCGGTGCGCGACTTGAACCGCAGGCTGCCGACGTAATAGGGCTTGTCGATGCCGCCGTCGTTGAACTGGTAGCGGCCGGTGACCTCGACGTCGCCGATGCCTTGCCCGGAGGCGCTGAACACGCTGTCGCTCGCGCAGCCCTGTCCGAGCTGGCAGCCGATGCTGGAATCTGAGCGGTAGGAGTAGGGAATTCGCGTCTCGATCTCGAACCTGTTCGTGACACCGTAGCGCCCCGTCAGCGTGGCGTTGAAGGTGTTGCGCTTGACCTCGCGAACGTCGATCAGGCCGATCGTGATCGCCGGAATGATGGTGTACCCGACCAGCGCCACCCGGCTGCTCGACGAGTACGAATACTGCAGCGACGGTTCGAGCACCGCCTTGCCCTTGGGCGTCAGCACGCCCGGCTGCTCGAAGATCTGCGCCACCGCCGGACCTCGGTTGTCGGCGTCGGGGGCCTGCCCGACCGGCCTGGGCGCATTCGGATCGGGCGCCGCGGCCTGGGCAGCACCCTCGGGCGCGACACCGCGGGCACGCTGCGATGCGAGCGCCTCGAGGCCGAGACTGCGGCGCAGCTCGGCGAGGTTCGCCTCTTCCTGTGCCATCGAGCGGCGCAGCGCGTCGAGGCGCGCGCTCTGCTCATTGACCTGGCGCTGCAGCGTTTCAAGGCGCGCATCGGCGGTGTCGGGCGGGTCGGCTGCCTGCGTCGAGGTCGTGCTCGCTACCAGGGCGGCGCAGGTGATGGCCCGAATGGGGCCGAGTCGCGTTGTCTCCATCGTGCCTCCGGCGGTTTGGCTCTTGTAGGGCCGACGTTCGCCGTCGATGCTCCCTGCCTCATTGTTGACACCGCCGGCCGGCAGGCAACCCCCTGATCGTGGCTCGTAGAACTCCTCAGTCCGAGGCGCGCTCGATCACGCCGCCACCGAGGCACACGTCACCGTCGTACAGCACCGCCGACTGGCCCGGCGTGACGGCCCACTGCGGCTGCGCGAAGTGGAGCGCGAAGGCCGCGCCTGCGTCGGCCGCGTCGCCGAGGCGGCAGGCCGCGTCGCTCTGGCGGTAGCGCGTCTTCGCGTTCAGCGCGCCCGCGGCCGGCGCGTGGCCGGCGACCCAGCTCGTGTCGCTCGCGTCGAGCCGATGGCTCAGCAGCCACGGATGGTCGTGGCCCCGCACCGCATACAGCGTGTTGGTCGCGATGTCCTTGCGCGCGACGAACCAGGCGGCGTGGTCGCCGCCACCGCGCGCCGCGCCGCGCTCCTTCAGCCCGCCGATGCCGATGCCCTTGCGCTGCCCGAGCGTGTAGAAGCTCAGGCCGACGTGCTCGCCGATCGTGCGGCCGCGGTCGTCCTTGATCGGGCCCGGCGTGTTCGCGAGGTAGCGGTTCAGGAACTCGCGGAACGGCCGCTCGCCGATGAAGCAGATGCCGGTCGAATCCTTCTTCGCCGCGTTCGGCAGCCCGATCTCGGCGGCCAGCCGGCGCACCTCGGTCTTCGGCAGATCGCCGAGCGGGAACAGCGTCTTGCCGAGCTGCGCCTGCGTGAGCCGGTGCAGGAAGTAGCTCTGGTCCTTCAACGGGTCCAGGCCCTTGAGCAGCTCGGACGCGCCGTCGCGCTCGCGCACGCGGGCATAGTGGCCGGTCGCGATCTTCGCGGCGCCCAGGCGCAGCGCGTGGTCGAGGAAGGCCTTGAACTTGATCTCGGCGTTGCACAGCACGTCGGGGTTCGGCGTGCGCCCGGCCGCGTACTCGCGCAGGAAATCGGCGAACACGCGATCGCGGTAGTCGGCGGCGAAGTTGACGTGCTCGAGCTCGATGCCGATCACGTCGGCGACCGCCGCGGCGTCGACGAAGTCGGCGTTCGACGAGCAGTATTCGTCGTCGTCGTCACCCTCCCAATTTTTCATGAAGATGCCGACGACCTCATGGCCCTGGCG
>DATMIN010000598.1:0-68799 GCA_035554275.1 Burkholderiaceae bacterium | reverse complement strand
GCACGGGCCGCGCGCTGTGACGCCGGAGCACGTCGGCCTTCGCAGCCAGTGCGGCTGCTTTGGGACCTCCTCCGACTACGGCGATTGTTGCCATCCTGCTTCTGGCTTCTTGTTGCCGACGCGATCTTCGCACGCGGCGTCTACTGTGGTATCCCGGCCGGACTGGATGCCTTCAAAGTCGCTCACGCCGTACTGGTTGCCGAAGGCGCCATCGCGACCAAGAAGTGAGCTCAGCTTCAATGACCGGCATTGGAGTCATCGGCACCTTGTCGATGCCGGCGCGCTTTGCACGCACTCGGTTGCCGGGATGACGATGCACGATCAACGAATCCAAGTGCGTGTCAGCGCCATCCGAATGGAAGCTGACGACGTGTTTTCGTTTGAGTTGCGACCAACTCACTCGTCTGAGCTTCCGGCATTCGAAGCAGGAGCTCACGTCGACCTTCATCTGCCCAACGGGCTGGTGCGAAGTTACTCGCTTTGCAGCGATCCATCGGAGAGTGCTTCCTACACTGTTGCAGTTGGCCTCGACGCCGCCAGCAGGGGTGGCTCGCGCTTTCTTCACGCGAGCATGAGGGTTGGACAGTCGCTCGAAATCAGTCCTCCGCGCAACAACTTCAGGCTGAACGAGGCGGCCGAACATACTGTGCTGATTGCGGGAGGCATTGGGATTACACCGCTTTGGTGCATGGCTCAAAGACTGACGCAGATCGAGAAGTCATGGGAGCTGCTCTACGCGCAGCGGCTTGCCCGTCAGCACCGCGATTGCATTGGCGAACGCGGGCGCCAGCGGCGGCAGGCCCGGTTCGCCAATGCCGGTGGGCGGATCGCTGCTGGGCACGATGTGCACAGCGAATTGCGGCATGTCGGTGATACGGGGCACCATATAGTCGTTGAAGTTGCTCTGCTCGACCACGCCGTCCTTCAGCGTGATCGCCGCGCCCGGCAGGCACATCGCCAGGCCCATCAGCCCCGCGCCTTGCACCTGGGCTTCCACGGTGCGTGGGTTGACGACCAGATTGCAGTGCACGCCGGCGGTCGCACGGTGGAGCACCGGCTTGCCATCGCGCAGCGACGCTTCGACGACGTAAGCCACCACCGTTCCGAAGGTCTCGTGAACGGCCACGCCCCAGGCATGGCCGGCGGGCAACTGCTTCTTGCCGTAGCCGCTCTTCTCGACCGCCAGCTGCAACGCCGCGCGGTACCGCGGGTATTTGTCACCCATCAGCTTCATCCGATAGGCGACCGGATCCTGCTTCGTCGTGCGCGCGATCTCGTCGATCAGGGTCTCCTTCACGAATGCGGTGTGACTGGAGCCCACGCTGCGCCAGAACAGCACCGGCAGGCTGAGCTTGGGGTGGTGCGCCGTCAGGCGCATCGGCACGTCATAGGGTTCCTTCATGCCCTCCACAGCGGTGCCGTCGACGCCGTCCTTCACCAAGAAGCGCTCGAACGCAGTGCCGGTCGCGATCGATTGGCACACGATCGCGTGGTCCCAGGCCAGGACGCGACCGTCACGGTCGAATCCGATGCTGGCCTTGTGCAGGTTCATCGGCCGGTAGTAGCCGCCCTTGATGTCGTCCTCGCGACTCCACAGCGTGCGGATCGGGACCTTCAGGCCGGCGGCCTGCGCGAACTTGGCCACGGTGCAGGCCTCGACCACGTAGTCGCTGTTGTCGATGCCGCGCCGGCCGAAGGCGCCGCCGCCCATCTGCACACTGACCTTCACGTTTTGCGGCGGCACACCCAGCACCCTGCTGGCGGCCATGCTGTCGAAGCCCGGCATCTGCGTGCCCAGCCACAGTTCGACCTTGTCGCCCTCAACTTTCACTGTGCAGTTCAGCGGCTCCATCGGCGCATGGGCCAGATAGGGGAACACGAACTCGGCATCGATGCGATGCGGCGCACCGCCCAGCGGCGCCATGTCGGCGTCGTACTTGCGCGGGCCGGGCTGCGTGGCCAGGGTGCGGTACTGCGCCAGCTGCCGCGCGCTGTCGACCTTCTCCACGGCGCTGCTGTCCCACTCGAGCTTGAGCGCGTCGCGGCCCTGCTTGGCCGGCCAGTAGCCGTCGGCGACGACGGCCACGCCTTCTCCGCCGCGGTCCAGCGGGATGCGGAACACCCCCTTGACACCTTTCACGGCCTTGGCTGCAGCATCATCAATCTTCGTCAGTTTCGCGCTGTACACGGGCGGGTGCGCAATGACCGCCGTCAGCATGCCGGGCAGCTTGATGTCGATACCGTAACTCTGCTTGCCGCTGCTCTTGGCCTTGGCGTCGAGCCGGTCCGTGGGACGGCCGATCAGCTTGAAATCCTTCGGGTTCTTGAGAGTGACCGACTCGGGCACCGGCAGCGCCATCGCGGCTTGCGCCAGTTCGCCATAGGACAGGCGTTGGCCCCCAGGACCGATGACCGTCCCGGCCTGCGTGCGCAGCACCGCGGCGTCGGTGTTCCAGCGCGCCGCCGCCGCCGCGACGAGCATGGCCCGGGCGCGCGCCCCCAGTTCACGGTACTGCGTAAAGCTGTTGCGAATCGTCCCGGACCCAGCAGTAATGTGGAAGCCGAACACCGGATCGGCATAGGCAGGATCGTTGGTGCCAAGCACGCTGCGTACCTTGGACCAGTCGGCATCGAGCTCGTCGGCCAGGATCATCGGCAACGCGGTTTGCACGCCCTGGCCCATGTCCAGACGATTGACGGTGATGGTGACGATGCCGTCGGGCGCGATCTGCACGAAGGCTGAGGGCTGCTGCGTCGATTTCAGGCCCGCGGGCTTGGCGGCGCCGTTGTCCTGCTGCGCCAGCGCCGCGAGCGGGAACGCGCCGAGCGCGAAACCGCCGGCTGTGCCGATCTTCAGGAAGCTGCGCCGTGGCAGGCTCGTGAGCGAGAACGGCTCAAGGGGCTCGTCGGCCGCCAGCATCAATTGCAGGGCGCGGGGCAGTTCACCCATCATCATGTCGAGGTTCATGCCGTTCCTTCAGGCCAGTGACTTGGCCGCATCGCCGACAGCCGCGCGGATGCGTGCATAGGTGCCGCAGCGGCAGATGTTGCCCGCCATCGCCCCATCGATCTCGGCTTCGCTCGGGTGCTTGCCCTTGGGCAGCGATTTCAAGAAGGCGGTGGCCGACATGATCTGGCCGCTCTGGCAATAGCCGCACTGCGCCACGTCATGCTTGACCCAGGCCGTGTGTACGGCCTGCCCGACCTTGTCCTTGCCGTCGGTCACCGCTTCGATGGTGGTGATCTTCTGCCCCGCGGCAGCCGAGATCGGCGTTACGCACGATCGGATCGCCTGGCCGTTCAGGTGCACCGTGCAGGCGCCGCACAGCGCCGCGCCGCAGCCGAACTTGGTGCCGGTCAGGCCCAGCGTGTCGCGCAAGGCCCAGAGAATCGGGGTGCCGGGGTCGACGTCGACTTGCTGGTCGCGTCCGTTGACGTTCAGTGTGGTCATTGCGATGTCCTAGTTAGGTCGGAGACAACGAGGGTCAGAAGGACGCGGCAACAACGAGGCTCTCGAAAGCGGGCGCCCCTTCACTGCGTCTGTGTCGCCGCGGCGGCCGCAATCGTGTCCAACTGCGCGACTGCCTCGGTGGGCAGCCGCACTTCGGCCGCAGCCAGGTTCTGGCGCAGGTGCTCGACCGATGAGGTGCCTGGGATGAGCAGAAGGTTGGGCGAGCGCTGCAGCAGCCAGGCGAGCGCCACCTGCATCGGTGTGGCACCGAGCTGGGCGGCGGCGTCTGACAGCACGCTCGACTGCAGCGGCGTGAAGCCGCCGAGCGGGAAGAACGGCACGTAGGCGGTCCCCTGGCGCGCCAACTGTTCGACCAGCGCGTCATCCTCGCGGTGCGCCAGGTTGTACATGTTCTGCACGCAGGCGATGGCGCAGATCCGCCGCCCGTCCTCGACCTGCCGAGCCGTCACGTTACTCAGCCCGATATGGCGGATCAGTCCCTGCCGTTGCAGTTCCGCCAGCGCGGTGAGCTGCTCTTCTAGCGAGCCCTCCACCGGGGAAACATTGCCCAGCATGCTGCGCAAGTTGACTACTTCCAGCACGTCCAAGCCGAGATTTTTCAGGTTGTCATGCACTGCCTGGGTCAGTTCCGAAGGCGACTGTGCGGGCAAAAACGAACCGTCCGACCCGCGCTTCGTACCGACCTTGGTGACGATGACCAGATCGTTCCGGTAGGGGTGCAGCGCCTCCCGAATGATCTGGTTGGTGATGTGCGGGCCGTAAAAGTCGCTGGTGTCGATATGATCCACGCCGCTCTCCACCGCGGCGCGCAGCACCGCTACCGCTGCCGCGCGGTCCTTGGGGGGACCAAAGACGTGGGGGCCTGCGAGCTGCATGGCGCCGTAACCGAGGCGCTTCACGTCACGGGTGCCGAGGCGGAAGCTGCCGGCCGTGTCGAGCGTGTTCATCAGAGGTTCCTTTCAAGCAGAGCGGAGTCTAGGCAGGCCGGCCGCGTACGATAAGAGGCTCAGTGCGCACGGGTCGTGCGCAGGAGCGAACAATCAGAGCGAAATTCAATGGCGCAACAGCTTGGTGACTTGGCGGCGTTCGTATCGGTGGCGCGAGCCGGCGGCTTTCGCGAAGCGGCTCGAGGAAGCGGTGCCGGCGCGTCCGGGCTGAGCGAGGCTGTGCGCCGCCTCGAGGCGCGCTTGGGCGTTCGGCTGCTTCATCGCACCACGCGCAGCGTGGTGGCCACCGAGGCCGGTGCACGGCTACTGGACCGTCTCGGACCCGCGCTCGGGGAGGTCGAGGCCGCGTTGGACGTGGTCAACGGCTTTCGCGATCGCCCCGCCGGAACGCTTCGGCTCAACGTGCCGGGTAGCGCGGCGCGCTTGGTGCTGCCGGCGCTGGTGCCGCAGTTCTTGGCCGCCTATCCCGACATCCGTCTGGACGTGGTGGTCGAGGAGAGCTTCGTTGACGTACTGGCCGCCGGCTGCGACGCCGGCATCCGATACGAGGAGCGTCTCGAGCAGGACATGATCGCCATTCCCATCGGCCCACGCCGGCAACGCATGGCGACTGCGGCCGCGCCCGCCTACCTTGAAGCCCGGGGTCGGCCCGCGCATCCTCGCGACCTGCTGCAACACGCCTGCCTGCGCGTCCGCTTCGCCAGCGGTGCGATGCCGCCCTGGGAATTCCAACTCGAGGAGGAGGTCGTGACGGTCGATCCGGGAGGCCCGCTGATCGTGCGGGTGAGCGGGGGCATCGATCTGGTGCTCGATGTGGCGCTGGCCGGCAGCGGCGTCATACACCTCTTCGAAGACTGGCTGAGGCCGCACCTGGCCAGCGGGGCGCTGAAGCCGGTGCTGGAGGCCTGGTGGCGGCCCTTCACGGGGCCATTCCTCTATTACCCGGGCCGCCGACATCTGCCGGCGCCGCTGCGCGCCTTCGTTGACTTCGTGCGGTCGCAGCGCGTGGATTGAAGGCGCCGCAGAAGCATGAGACCAAACCGCTCTACAAAGACTCTGTCTTCACAGCCCCGAATTTGACTCGGGCTCGATGGCCGATCCATGGCTGAGCGGCCACTGAGGTTGCGATGTCCGGTACAAGGGTGGGAAAGTAAGAAGCTGCGGGAGCCTCCCCTGACACCATCCTGCGCCGTTCCACGACATCGAGCAGCAGTAACGGGGCTTGATGGACTAGGCAAAGCGTCCGGGAAATTGTGGGAAGCCCACGTGACGCTTCGAACCTGTGGTCTATCCCAGGGGAGGTCGTTGCAATGAGAAGTTCGACACCGCTTCGAAATGGCTAGCGACCTGCAGCAACTGGGCGTCGTTATGGAACCGTCCCACTAATTGCAGGCCAAGCGGCATGCTGTCGCTGCCGAACCCGCTGGGTAGGTTGATGGCGGGATGCCCCGTCATGTTGAACAGCATGGTCCAGGGGTACCAGTACGCACGCACGTTGTCGAAGCGCTGTCCGTCGATGTCAATCGCGCCGAAGAGGTCCTGGTCGATCGGCAGCGCCGAGCGCGACAGGGTCGGCGTCGCCAGCACGTCGGCGCGCTCGAACAACTCCTGCACCCGCTTGAAGAGGGTCGAGCGCGCGAACATGGCTTCCTGGTATTCGACGCCGCTCAGGCTGGCCGCCGATGCGATCTGCCGCTTGAAGGTGGCGCTAAAGGTCTCGGGATATTTTTCAACCAGCGGTGCGAATCGTGCGCGCCACACCGTGTGGTTGATGGCGCGCCAGATTGGTTCGACGTCGAAGCCGTCCCCATCGAAAGGCTCCAGCGTGGCGCCGAGCCCGGCGAGCGTCTGCAGTGCGGATTCAAAGCTGCGTTCCACGTCTTTCGACACAGGCCGGCCCGGCGGCGCGACGCAATACAGCACGCGCTTGCCGCGCAGGTCTCCCTGCGGTCGTGCAGCCTTGGCATAGTCGTGGGCGCGCAGGCCGATCGACCAGGGATCCACCGCGGAAGGACCGGCCATCACCTGCAGCATCAAGGCGGTGTCTGCCACCGTGCGCGTCGTCGGCGTGACGTATGTCTGGTTTCCGAACAAGTCCAGCGCCTGGCTGTGCGGGATCACGCCGTTGGACTGCTTGAGGCCGACCACGCCGTTGCAGGCGGCCGGAATGCGCGTCGAGCCGCCGCCGTCGGTGGCGACGGCCAGCGGACCGATGCCCGCCGCAGTGGCGGCTGCCGCGCCGCCGCTGGAGCCGCCGCTTGTGCGCGAGACGTCCCACGGGTTGCGCGTGCTGCCGAACAACGGCGAGTTGGTCATTGGGCCAGAGCCGAACTCTGGTGTCGTCGTCTTGCCGATCAGAATCGCACCGGCCGCGCGCAGCCGCGCCACGCTGACGGCATCTTCGAGCGGCACGTTGTCGCGATGGACGACGGTGCCGAAGGTGGTGGGCACGCCCACGGTGTTCACGAGGTCCTTCACGGTGAACGGAATACCGTGAAGCGCGCCGAGCGGGCGGCCGGCCGCGACGTCGGCCTCGGCGCGGCGGGCCTCGACCAGCGCGCGCTCGGCCGTGAGGGTGATGAAGCAGTTCAGCTGCGGCTGTAGGCGCTCGGCGCGGGCGAGCACGGCCGTGACCAGCTCGACCGGCGACAGTTTGCGCGAGCGCACGAGACTCACCAGCTCTGTGGCGGGGGTGAAGAAGAGGGCTTCGTCGGACATGGCGGCTGCACGTTCCTTCCTCATTCGTCGACGACGATGCCCGCGGCCTTGACGATCGGCTCCCAGTTCCTGCGCTCGCGCTGCGCGCGCTGGGCCAGGTCGGCGCGGCCTTCCGCATGCGCCACCAGCCCCGCGGCTTCGAGCCTGCGCGCGAGCTCGGGCTTCGCGGCGGCGACCAGGAAGCTCTTCTCGAGCGCCGCCAGCGCGGCGGGCGGCGTGCCGGCCGGCGCGTACACGCCATACCAGCTGGTCGCTGCCGCGAACTCCGGAAAGCCCTGCTCCTTGGCCGTGGGCACCTCGGGCAGCGCCGGCAGCCGGCGGTCGCCGCTCAGGCCCAGGAACTTGATCTTGCCGCCTTTGTAGAGCGGCATCATGCTGGCGGCGGCGTCCCAGCCAATCGAGAGCTCGCCGCCGACCAAGTCGGTCAGCATTGGCGATGCGCCGCGGTACGCCACGGGCGTGACCTCGAAGCCTTGTGCCTTGGCAAGCGCGAAGGCGCCAAGATGCCCCGAGCTGCCGATCGTCGCGAGCCCGAGCGTGGACTTGGTCGGGTTCTTCTTTGCCCATTCCACGTACTGCCCCATGGTGCTGTACGGCTGCGAGGCCCCCGTGACGACGGCGGTGGGGATCTCCACCAGCAACGCGACCGGCGTGAGGTCTTTCTCGGCGTCGTAGCCCGGCGTCTTGTAGGTGAGCGGCAGGATGGTGAGCAGCGGCGAGGGCGCGAGGTAGAGCGTCAGGCCGTCCGCCTTGGAGTTCTTCACCACGCCCCAGGCCAACCGCGCCGACGCGCCCGGCTTGTTATCCACCAGGATGCTGCCGAAGCCCGCATCCTTGAGATGCTCCGCGTAGAGCCGCGCCACCGTGTCGGCGGCACCACCGGCCGCAAAGCCCACGACGATCTTGAGGTTGCCGCCCGCAAGGCCCGGCGGCAGTTCGGCTTCCGCCGCCTGGACGGTCGCCGCGGCGCAGGCGGAGAGGCAGAGAAGGCGCAGGGGGGACGGTCGCATGGGAAACCTCGGTTGGTGAAAGGAAGAAAGCAAAATTCAGTGGAGCGCTTGCTCGACGAGCCGCGCGATGGCGAGCAGGTAGTCGTCGTCGTACCAGCGGCCCGCGAGCTGCGGCCCGATCGGCAGGCCGATCCCGTGGGCGACACCAGCACGTCGAAGCGTTCGAAACGGGGCCTGCAGTTCGGTGAAGCAGCGCGTCTTGGCGAAGGTGGCTTCATGCAGGTCGACCGCAATGTGGTGGTGGCCCTTGTGCACGGCATCGATCAGCGTGGCGTCGAGTGGGTCGCCGAAGCGCTCGAGGTTGGCGCCGACGCGCGCAGCGAAGCCGGGTCGTCGACCGGGCCCGAATCTTTGCATCTCGATCAGTTGCAGCTCGACATAGGCGGCAAGATTCGGAGCCACCTTCGCCTCCGCATCAAAGTCGCGGACCCGGCGCTTGGCGCGCGCGAATACGATCGCCCAACCTCCGCCGATGAGGCCAGCGCCGACAACAGCAACATGGCGGGTGTGGGACCCGGCCTGAGAGTTTGGCGCTCATTGGGCGGCACCGCCGTAGGGTACCTCGCGATGACCGTAGCGGCGAACCCGCACATTGGCCTGTTCTCCGTGCGCGATCATTCCTTCCATCGCGCACAAACGCGAGCAGTAGGAACCGACGAGCGCACTGGCCTCATCGGTCAACACACGCTGATAAGTGCAGGTCTTGATGAACTTGCCGACCCAGAGGCCGCCGGTGTAGCGCGCCGCCTTTCCGGTGGGCAGCGTGTGGTTTGTGCCGATGACCTTGTCGCCGAAGGCGACGTTGGTGCGTGCGCCGAGAAAGAGCGCGCCGTAGTTGCGCATGTTGTGCAGGAAGTGGTCGGGGTCGCGCGTCATCACCTGGACGTGTTCCGAGGCGATGCGGTCGGCTTCCTGGACCATCTCGTCGACGGTTTCGCAGACGATCACTTCGCCGTAGTCGCGCCATGACACGCCGGCTGTGCCCGCTGTCGGAAGCACCTTCAGGAGCCGCTCGATCTCTTGCATGGTCTCTTCCGCGAGCTTGCGCGAGTTGGTCAGCAGGATCGCCGGCGTGTTGAAGCCGTGCTCGGCCTGCCCGAGCAGGTCGGTGGCGCACATTTCGGCGTCGACGCTGTCGTCTGCGATGACCAGTGTTTCCGACGGGCCGGCGATCAAGTCGATGCCGATACGCCCGAACAGCTGACGCTTGGCTTCCGCGACGAACGCGTTGCCCGGTCCGACCACCATGGCGACCGGGTGGATCGTTTCAGTGCCCAGGGCCATCGCGGCGATGGCCTGCACGCCACCGAACGTGTAGATCTCGTCTGCGCCTCCCAGATGCATCGCCGCGACGACTGCCGGGTGCGGCTTGCCCTGCACCGGCGGCGACGCTGCGAGGATGCGCGGAACGCCCGCCACCTTGGCTGTGACGACCCCCATGTGGGCCGACGCAATCAGCGGAAATTTGCCGCCGGGGACGTAGCAGGCCACGCTGGCAACCGGCATGTTCTTGTGCCCGAGCACCACGCCCGGGAGCGTCTCGACCTCGACGTCCTTCATTGAATCGCGTTGCACTCGAGCGAAGTTTCGCACCTGCGCCTGGGCGAACTCGATGTCTGCGCGTTGCCCCGCCGACAAGACACGCACGCACGCCGCGATCTCGTCGTTCGACAGCCGAAAGCTCTCAGGCGACCAGTTGTCGAACTTGCTCGAGAAGTCGCGCACCGCAGCATCGCCGCGCTCCTCGACCTGCTCGAGAATCGAGCTGACGGTTTCCCGGACTTTGCCGGCGTCTGTGGCTTTTAGTTCGACGCTGCGGCCTTGCTTGAGGTAGTGGATCATCGGTTGGTTACCTTGCTGAATGGGGATCTTGGGTTGAGCTGTTCTGGCTGGTTCTATCGGACCAACGACGGCTGGCCGCTGGCGAGGCAGATCTCGCTGATTCGCAGGCCTTCCTTCGTGATGCGCGAGGGGAATACGTCCTTCAGGCGTTCCTCGTGCACAGGAATCACGCGCTTGGTTTCGTAGCCCACCGACTTCATGATCTCCTCGGTCGTGAGGATGAGGTTCGTCGTGCTGCCCACGGCGAGGCCAACGGGGTTGTAGATCTTGTCGAGCCCGACGGCGGAGCCGTCTCCCTCGAGGTTCTCGTAGACGTAGATGAGGTCGCCGGCCAGAGCCCAGCAGTCGCTTGACTGCGCGGCCAGATCATTGCGCAGCGAGATCCACATGGAGCCATAGGTGTGGCTGTCGAAGGCGGCATGGAGATCGACGCCGGGCAGCACGTTCTCCATGTCGCCGTCGACGCAGACGAGACGGCCCTGGCGGGCCAGATCGACGGCCTTGAGGATGTCCGACGGATCGACGGCGACCATCATCCACTTCATTCGGTCGGGCAAGGACATGGCCCAGATCCACTTCGACAGCTCGCGCTGCTGGATGTAGAACTTGGCATTCGGAAAGTCCTCGACGTTGCCGAGGTGGTCGAAGTGGGCGTGGGTGATGAAGACGCTGTCCACGTCCTCGGGCGTGAGGCCGACCTCGGCCAGCACGGTCCGCGGCGAGCGCCAGTTTTCAACGCCGAACTTGTCGCCGAGATAACCGCCGTACTCCTTGTGGTTGTAGCCGACGTCGATCATCGCGACATGGTCGTCGCTCTTGATCAGGGCGTAGCAGTAGGGGAGCTTGCGGTACCCCTGGTTGTGGGCACCGTAGATGATGCCGCTGAGGTGATAGTTGGCGACGTAGCTGTATTCGAGCACGTAGATCGAGTACTTCGACATGGAGGTCTCCGGTGTTGTCCGTTGGGCGGCTGTTCGAAGTGGGAGAGTGAGAAGTGGGTCAGGCCAGGTCGGCCGTATCGCGCTGCGGCACCTTCGGGCTGTGGCAGCTGCAGCACGCCTGGCCGAAGTCGACGGGCAACATGCCGAGCTGGCCCGAAGAGGCGGCGCGAAGTTGCGTGTGGGCCGACTTGAGCGCATCGTTCCAACGCGTGAGGGCTTCGTTGGTGCGCTCGCGGGTCCGGCCTGAACGCCGGAAGTCGATCGCCACCTCGTCGATCACGCGCTGCACCTTCAGCATGCGAACGTAGTGGCGTCGCGCGTTTGCCGGCGGTGAGATGCTGCTCACCGCTTCGCGCACTTCGGCCATCTGCTGCAGCACGGCCTGCATCGCCTCGAAGTCGGTTTCGATGCGGCCCATGGCATGTGCCAGGATGAACAGCCCGGCGAGCTGGCCGATCACCCGGTTGATGCGGTCGTAGCACGGCCGCATGGCAAGCGCATAGCGGATCAGCTCGTCGCGATCCGTCTCGATGCCATCCGTCGCAGACGTGGCGGCCGGCGGCGCTTCGCGCAAGGCCTCGCACTGCGGCTTGTGGATCAGCGTTTCGTCCCACGTCAGCATCTTCGACACCTGCATTCGACTTCTCCGTCTTGGCTCTTCCGCCGGCGCCATGCCTCGGGGCGTTGCGTACCAACGCTGGAAGTCTCACCGACTCGCTCCTGCAACGTGAGTGCAAACGATATGGAATTTCCCTAGAGGGGTCGCGCCGCGGCAAGGTGCAAATCTCGCGCAAACAGTATGGAGTTTCCCTAGGGTCGAGCGGTTCGGCTTTCAATCAATGCAAAGCGGCGCGAGACTCTGCCTCGTGAATGCAAAAGACTCGCCTGAATTCGACGCGACGGGGGCGCCAACACTGCACGATGTCGCCAAGCGCCTCGGGTTGGCGGTGTCGACCGTCTCGCGCGCCTTGTCGGGTCATCCGGCCATCAGCGACAAGACCCGCGTCGCGGTCCAGGCCGCCGCGGCCGAACTGGGATACCGTCTGCCAACACAGGGCCGCGGGTCCCGCAAGTCGGCGACGCATCTGGTTGGCGTGGTCGTCGGCGCCATGCATAACCGGTTCATGACCGTGCTGCTCGAGCACCTGCATGACGCACTGGAGGAACTCGGCTACCAGGTGGTGCTGTTGATCGACTCCATGACGGCGACCAAGGATCTGCTCGCCTTCAGGCCGCTCATCGACGGCTACCTGGACGGGATCATCTTCGCCACTGCCACGATCGACTCGCCCCTGGTGTCTGAACTGGAGCGCCGCGGCATTCCTTGCGTGCTGGTGGTGCGTTCGGTCGACAACGCCAATGTCGACACCGTGGAGATCGACAACATTCATGCGGGCAGCGAAGCGGTGCGGCACCTGTTCGAACTGGGCCATCGCCGCATCAGCCTCGTCATGGGGCCAGCCAACACGTCGACCAGCCGCGACCGGGTGCGCGGAGCGCTGGACTGGCTGCAACGCAACGGCGTGCCGAAGGCCAACGTGCAGTTGATCCAGGGCGACTACACGCATGAGGCCGGCTATTCGGCCGGTATGGCGATACTGGGCCAGGTGAATCGTGTCACCGCCATCGTGGGAGGCAACGACACCGTCGCGCTGGGCGTTCTCGAGGCCGCGCGGCGCCAGGGTATCTCGGTTCCGTCGCAGCTCTCGGTGATTGGTTTCGATGACATGCCGTTGGCGGGATCTCCCTTGATCGGCCTCACGTCCATCCGCCAACCGGTGAAGGTGATGGCGCGCACCGCGGCGCAGCGCCTGGTCGAGCGCATGCGGTCGCACAAGCTGCAGCCTGCCCGGCGAGACATCCTGCCGATCGAGCTCATTCGCCGCGACACCACTGGACCAGTGCCCGCGAAAGACTGACCAGCTTCGGCCCTGCGGGCCGGTCTGGGCGGGGTGGCGCAATCCCGGCCACCGCTTGCACTCTGCATTGCACGCTCTGGCGAGACAGCCGCTCGCATGCGGGAAAGCATGAAGCGTTTGCAGAACCTTTGCATCTGCCGCTGCGCGACAGTTCACGCACTGATTCGACAGCTCATCAGAGTTTCCGAATCGTGGTTTCGTCCATGAACATCATCAAGTCCTGTCCCATGAGTGCACTTTCGGCATTTCGCCCGGCGATCGAAAGCTCGGCCGCCAACGCGATGGCCTTGCGCGGGCTGCGACAGTCCTACGGACCGACGGTGGCCTTGCAGAACGTCGATCTCTCGATCGCCGCCGGTGAGGTCCATGCGCTGCTGGGCGAGAACGGGGCCGGCAAGTCGACGCTGGTGAAGATCCTGAGCGGCGCGATTGCCCCCGACGGCGGCGCCATGGAGCTGTACGGCCAGCCGTACCGACCCACCAGCATTCTTGCGGCCCGCGCAAGCGGCGTTTGCACTGCGTTTCAGGAGCTCAGTCTGCTGCCGAACCTGACGGTGGCACAGAACCTCGCGCTGCCGTCGCAGCCCAAGCGACGCCTGCTCGGCCTGGTTGATCAGCGTCGTGGGGAAGAGCGCGCCCGCGAGCTGCTCGCCGAGTTCGACCTTGACGTCATCGATCCGCGCGCGACGGTCGAGTCCCTCTCGCTGGCCAACCGCCAGCGCGTGGAGATTGCGCGCGCCCTGAGCTTTCGGCCCCGTCTGCTGGTGCTCGACGAACCCAGCGCGGTGCAGGCCTCGACCGACTGGCTGTTCGAGCGGATCGCGCGCGTCACGGCAGCCGGCACGGCGGTGCTCTACGTCTCGCACCGCCTCAACGAGATCCGCCAACTCTGCCGCCACGGCACCGTGCTGCGCAGCGGCGCCAGCATGGCCACGGTCGCGATCGGCGAGGTCGACGACGCGGGCATCTTCGAACTGATGGTCGGACGCCGCCACGTCGTGCGCAAGCAGGAATCGACAGCTATTGTCCGGCGCGCCGACACGCCACGTTTGCGTGTGTCGGGCTTGAGCGCCGGCAAGGTCGAGGCGGCCAGCTTCAGCCTCCACCCCGGCGAAATTCTCGGTGTGGCCGGTCTCGATGGCCAGGGCCAACGCGACCTTTTCGATGCACTGTCCGGCCTGCGGCGAAAGCGCGCCGGCAAGATCGAGATCGACGGGCAGGAGAAGGACGTCAGCTCGCCGTCGCGCGCGATGCGGACCGACGTCAGCATCGCCCTCGTGCCGGAGGAGCGCAAGACCGAAGGGATCTTCCCGTACCTCAGCGTGAAAGACAACATCGCGCTCGCCTCGCCCGCGAGCATGGGCCGTGGCGGTGTGGTGCTGCGCGGTCGTCAGCTAGAGCACGTCAAAGGCGTCGCGGGCAAGGTCGACCTGCAGGACCGGTACTTCGACTTCGACATCAACGATCTGTCGGGCGGCAACCAGCAGAAAGCGCTGTTGGCACGGGTGCTCGTCTCGGGTGCGCGGACGCTGCTGCTGTTCGATCCGACGCGCGGTGTCGACGTCGGCACGAAGGAATCGATCTACACGACGATCAAGGAGTTCGCTTCCAACGGCGGCTCGGTGCTCCTCTACTCGTCGGAGCTGTCGGAACTGACCCGTCTTTGCGATCGATGCCTGGTCGTCTATTCGGGGCGCATCGTCGCAGACCTGCCCAAAGCGGAGATCGACGAGACGCACCTGCTGGCCGCCGCCACCGGCCACGCGTTGCAGTCTCGGCACGCGGCATGAACGCTTCAAAACCTCGTCTCTCCACGTCGGGTGGTCGCCTCGCCGTCCTGGGCAACGGTGCCGTCGTCGCGGGCGCCCTGTACCTGATCCTTTACGCGGTGTACGCGGCCAATTCGCGCAGCGCGCTCAGCGTCTCGGCGCTGACCGACTTGCTGAACAACGGGGTGCCGTTGATCATCGCCGCCGCCGGCGGGACGCTCATCATCCTGCTGCGTGGCTTCGACCTGTCGGTGGCCGGAGTCATGTCGCTCACTAACGTCGTGCTGGCGGCCTACCCGTTCCAGGGCGCGGGCGGTGCCGCTGCGAGCCTGGCGCTGGTGTTGGCCATCGGGGCCCTGGTCGGGGTGATCAACGGCCTGCTCGTCGCCTACGTCGGCCTGCAATCGATCGCCGTCACGCTCGCAACGATGATTGTCGCGCAGGGGGCAGCGCTGCTGATCCTCGATGCGCCCGGCGGCGCGGTGTCCGACTGGATCGCAGAGAACATGACCGACACGCTGGTCGGCGTGCTGCCCGTTTCGGGCCTGGTGGCGGTGGCGGTGGGGCTGTGTTGGCTGCTGCTCAAGCGCACCGATGTCGGCGTCGCGCTCTACGCCGTCGGCAAGGACGAAACCGCCGCGGCGCTGTCGGGCGTCGACGTGCGGCGCACCAAGTGCGTTGCCTTCGTGCTGGCGGGCATGCTGTACGGGCTGGCGGGCTTCATGCTGTCGGCGCAGACCGCCTCGGGCAACCCGAACGGTGGCAGCAGCGTGCTGCTGCTGGTGTTCGCGGCCGTGGCGCTGGGCGGCACCTCGTTCAGCGGCGGCAGCGGCGGCGTCATCGGCAGCATGGTCGGCGCCGCCACGCTGACGCTGCTTCAGAAGGTGCTCTTCTCGTCCGGGGTGGAGTCGTTCTACATCGGCTTGTTCCAGGGTGCCGTGATGGTGCTCGCGGTGCTGCTGGGCGAGGCCGTGTCGCGGATGACCCGCGTCGTCCATGAGTGAGCCCGGTGACATGAACCAGTCCGCATCTTCGGTCGCTTCCATGCCCATCGGCAATGCGAGCGTCAAGGCGCTGCCAGCCGACACCCGCACCACGGCGCGGATGCGTCGCGAGACCCTTGCGGCAATCGCCGTGTTCGGCGCCAGCGCGTTGCTGCTGCTGGTTGCGCGCCTCGTCAGCCCAAGCTTCAACGGCATCGAGCAGGCGGGCACGATCCTCATCCTCTCGTCGTTCCTGATCGTCGCCGCGTATGGCCAGGGCCTGGTGGTGCTGATCGGTGGGCTGGATCTGTCGCTGCCCTCGCTGATCACGCTCGGAGGCATTCTTTCGGCCGGCTGGATCGGCCGGGCCGCGCCCGACACGCAGCCGTATCTTTACCTGCCGGCGTTGGGCGCCTGCGCGCTGGTCGGGGCGGTGTCGGGTGTCGGTGTGGCACTGCTTCGTGTGCCGGCCTTCATCATGACCCTGGCGATGGGCGTCATCGTCTACAGCGCGTGCCTCGGTGTGACGAAGGGCACGCCGACCGGCAGCGCACCGCGACTGCTCTCGTCCCTGATGCACAGCGATTGGCTGGGCGTTCCGCTGGCGATCCCGTTCGTGCTGGCGTTCATTGCCGTGGCCGTCTTCATCCAGAAGGGCACTTTGTTCGGCGTCCACCTGTACGCGATGGGCAGCAACGCCACCGCGGCCCGCGTCGCAGGCTTGCGCGTGCGGCCGCTGACGATTGCGGCGTACGCCGCGTCGGCTGCTTGCGCGGGGCTGGTCGGGATGATGCTCGTGGGTTACTCCAACGGGGCCACGCTGCGCATGGGAGATGCGTACCTATTGCCGGCGATCGCCGCGGTGGTCATCGGCGGCTCTTCCATCTTCGGTGGGCGCGGCACGTTCGTCGGCACGGTTGGCGGCGCGGTGCTGCTGACCGTGCTGAGCATGCTCATTACCTCGCTGGGTCTGGCGCAGGGGTGGCGCACGGTCATCGAAGGCTCGGTGATTTTGCTGGCGCTGCTGCTGCTGCAAGACCAGGTACTGGACTCGATCCGCCGACGACTCGGCCGTTAGCTCGCCGCGATTGCCGTCGCATGGACTTGAACGGAGTGCTGCATGAACCTGGGGAATGACGAAGCAAGCATCGACTTAAGAGACTCATCGCCAGTGCCCGCCGTGAGACACCGGGCGGATTTACATCAACCAAAGGAACATACGACATGAGGAATACAAAGGGACAAGCGGCCGGCCGATTCGCGGCATTGGCGACCGCGCTGCTGGTGGCTGCAGCAATCGCCACGCCGATGGCCGCCCAGGCCCAGGCCAAGAAGAAGGACAAGTACCTCATCTACCTGAGCCTCAGCTACAGCGGCAATTCCTGGCAGTCGGAAGCGGCCAATGTCGTCAAGGCACTCGCCAAGACGCCGCCCTACGACAAGATGGTCGAGTTGCGCGAGGTCATCTCGGGCACCGAGGTCGCCGCGCAGATCTCGGCCTACGAGAGCATGATCGACGCTGGCGCCGATGGCGTGGTCAGCTTCCCGATCTCTCCCGTCGCACTGAATCGCACGGTGAAGCGGGGCTGCGACAAGGGCGTGTTGTTCTTCATGTACGACGCGACGGTGACCGAACCGTGCGCGTACAACGTCAGCTACATCACCTCCGGCTTCGGCGAGAACAGCGCGCAGGCGCTCGTCAATGCGCTGGGCGGCAAGGGCAAGATCTTCCTGAGCCGTGGCGTGCCGGGCAATTCGGTCGACAAGCGTCACACCGATGGCGCCATGAGCGTGTTCAAGAAGTACCCGGGCATCAGCGTGGTCTCGGAGTACTACAGCTTCTGGGATGACCGCAGCACCCAGACCGAGACCGCAAAGGCTCTGGCCGCGCACCCCGATGTCGACGGCATCTGGGCGCAGGCCGGCGAGAACGGGGCGATCAAGGCGCTCCAGGCTGCCGGAAAGAAGCTGGTCCCGCTCACGGGCGAGAACTCGAATGGCTTCCGGTTGGCGCTGGCCAACAAGGAGTTCCAGGCCGCCGGTTTGAAGGGCGTCTCGGCTGGGTCACCGCCGGCGCAAGCTGGGTTCGCCTTCAAGATCCTGATGGAAGGCCTGCTCGGCAAGCGCAAACTCGACATCCACAACATCGAGTACCCGCTGCCGTGGGTGCCGGCCGACCAGGTCAAGGTGTGTACTGGCGAGAAGCTCGAGAACGGCTGCAACGTGTTCCCGGACGGCAAGGTGCCCGAGTCCTTCGTGACCGAGGTCTTCAACCCGGTGCTGTTGCCCGAACTGTCGCTGGCCTCAGCGCTGAAGGGTGAGCCCACCGCTGGTGCGACGATCCAGGCGCTCCCGGCCGACTCGGTCAAGCAGGGGGCCAACGAGCCGGGCATCAACTGCCAGAAGTGTTCGCCGCCGGCCGACCTCTACAAGCTGACGAAGGTCAAAGCGGCCGTTCAGCCTTGAACTGACGGTTGAGTTGTTGGAGAGGAGGCGGCGCGAGCCGCCTCTTTTCCGTTGCGGGCCATGCCGCCTTCGCGGCTCACCGACTTGATACCGACGCCGACGCAGAAGTGCGTCTCCCAACTCCTCAACACCGGTGAGAGCACCGAGACCGATGGAATCCGAGGTCACACGAGCGCCGCGGGCTGCTTCAGATAGCGCTCGCGAATTGCTTTGGCCGACCAATAGGTAAGTGCTGCGACGAGGCCAGTAGGGTTGTAGCCCAGCCCTTGTGGAAACGCCGACGCGCCGGGCACGAAGACGTTGTGCACCTCCCAGCTCTGAAGGTAACGGTTCACCGCGCTGGTGTGCGGATCGGTACCCATGATCGCGCCGCCGTTCAGGTGGGTAGTCTGGTAGCCCACGGTGTCGAAGCGCTCTCCGGCGTCCTTGACCGAGACGTGGATCGACTTGGGTCCCATCGCTTCGGCGATGGCGCGCATCTTCTGCGCCATGAAGCGCGTCATGCGGATGTCGTTGTCCTTCCAGTCGAAGCTCATGCGCAGCAGCGGCAGGCCCCACGCGTCTTTGTACGTCGGGTCCAGGCTCAGGTAGTTGTCGCGGTAGCTCATGTGTGCGCCGTGCGCATCCATCGAGATCGTGTGCGCGTAGTTGTCGGCAACGGCCTGCTTCCATGCGCTGCCCCACGCGGGCGACCCGTCGGGCAGTGCGATGCCACTGATCGGCTTGACGCCGGCCTGGTTGACCCACATCGGCGAGCCGCCGACAAAGCCCGCCGGGCCGTGGTCGAAGTTGTCGGCGTTGAAGTCGTCGATCGCCACGCCATTGCCGCCGGCGCCGATGAAAGGATTGGCGTGCACGTCCTTGTCGAAAAACGCCTTGATCGTCGCCATGTTCTGGTACGCGAAGTTGCGGCCGATGGTGCCTTTGCCGGTGGCAGGATCGTAGGGTGTGCCGATACCCGACAGCAGCATCAGCCGCACATTGTGGAACTGGAACGCTGCGATGACGACGATGTCTGCAAGCTGCTCGACTTCGCGCCCTTGCGCATCGAGGTAGGTCACGCCGGTGGCGCTGCGGCGATCGGGCGACAGGTTCACGCGCACCACATGCGCATGCGTGCGCAGCTCGAAGTTCGGCGCTTGGCGCAGCGCCGGCAGCACGTTGACGTTGGGCGACGCCTTTGAATAGTTGTAGCAGGCGTAGCCGCTGCAAAAGCCGCAGAAGTTGCACGGCCCCATCTGACAGCCATACGGGTTGGTGTACGGCCCGGACGCGTTGGCCGACGGCAGGTCGTAGGGGTGGTATCCCAGCCTGGCCGCGGCTGCGCCGAAGCGTTGTGCCGAGACCGTGCGCTTCTGCGCGGGCAGCGGGAAGTCGTGCGAGCGGTCGGCTGCAAATGGGTTGCCGCCCTTGACGTCGCCCGCTCTCTTGCCAGCCACGGTCCACGCGGTGCCGGAGGTGCCGAACACCTTCTCGGCAAAGTCGAAGTGCGGCTCCAGTTCTTGGTAGCTGACACCGAAGTCCTGGATCGTCATGCCCTCCGGCATGAACTTCTTGCCGTAGCGTTCTTCGTAGTGACTGCGCAGGCGCAATTCGACCGGGTCGACGCGAAAGTGCACGCCCGACCAGTGCAACCCGGCACCGCCGACACCGGTGCCGGGCAGGAACGCGCCGAGCTGGCGATAGGGCAGCGCCGTGTCGTTGACACCATGGCGGATCGTCACGGTCTCGCGCGAGATGTCCTGGAACAGCTTGCGACGGATGTTGTAGGTGAGCTCGTCCAGCACCTTGGGGTAGATGCCGTCGGTGGCGGTGTCGCGCATCGGCCCACGCTCGAGCGCGACCACGTTCAAGCCAGCCTCGGTCAGTTCCTTGGCCATGATCGCGCCGGTCCAGCCAAAGCCGACGATCACAACGTCGGCTTTCTTCATCGTGCTGCTCGCCATGTTCAGCCCCGTTGTCCGCTCAAGGCCACCGGCGGCAGCGGGTACTTCACGTCGCGCTCGACCCAATCCATGAAGTCGGCGCGCGCGCCCGGGAAGCCGATCAGCTTCCAGCCCACGAGCCCACGGTTGCCGCCGTGCACCGGATCGGAAAAGAAGCCCTCCCGCACGCCTTGCAGGAGCATCGAGAAGAACAGCTTGGCGGGCAGGGCCTCGAACAGGGCCCGGCCCGATTCGATCGCGTGCAGCGCCGCGTCTTGCGCGTCGGTCGCGAGTTGCGCAAAGGACTTGCCCTGCGCCTTCTGCACGAAACCGTTGGCGGCGGCGATGCCCAGGCGATAGATCTGCTGCGGCGTGAGTTGGGATTGATAGCCCAGTGTCGCGGGCGCGTCGGCATCGAACGGCCCCTGCATGTACCAGAGCGCGCCGGTGGCCCAGGGCGTGCCCATCTGCCGATCGATGTACTCGGGCACGCCAGCCTCCACTGCGCCCGGGCCCAGCGTGTCGTTCGGGATCAGGCGCGCGCTGGCTGCGTTGACGAAGGCCCATTCGTCCGGGCTGAAGAAGCGCGGTGCATAGGTACTCGCTGCCGGGTTGCTCGCGGTTCCCGCCTGCGCGGCCGTTGTCACTCGCGTGTCGCAAGCGGGCAGCGCGACCACAGCGAGGGTCGCAGCACCCAGACCCTTGAATAACTGGCGCCTCGAGGGCGTCGGCGTCGAATCTGGTGCGGTCACGTGCGTGCTCCTATCTGGATTCGTGAGGCGGTCAGCGAGCGGCGGCTGCTTGCGCTGCCCGCTTCTTCTCGATGGCGCCGCGGATCATGCCGACCTGTGCAGCCTGCACGGCCGAGGCCTGGTTGCCCCAGCTCTGGCGCACGAAGCTCGCGAGTTGCGCCACTTCGTCGTCCGACAATCGCCAGCCGAAGCCGGGCATGGCGAGCTCGGACGGCGCTGCGCGCGTGGCCGGCAATTGGCTGCCGTCCAGGATCAGGCGGACCACCGAGGTTGGATCGCTTGCCAGCACGGTGGAGTTCCCGGCGATGCGTGGAAAGACCCGCGCATAGCCCTGGCCGTCGCTGCGATGACAGCCCGCGCAGTTGTCGACATACAGCTCGGCGCCGCGGGTTGGGTTGACACCCTCCCACAAGGCCTTGGCGGTGGCGGCATCGGCCTTGAACGAGGAGGGCGAGTGCGCCGACGGCGCAAGCGACTTGAGGTAGGCGGCGATCGCGTTCAAGTCATCGTCGCTCAGGTACTGCGTGCTGTGCAGGATGGCCTCGTTCATCGCGCCGCCGATGACCGCGCGCGACGTGTTGCGCGCGTTGCGCAAGCTCGCGACGATGTCGGCGGCCGACCAAGCGCCAAGCCCATCAGCCGGATTGCCGCGCAGGTTCACCGCGACCCATCCATCAATGATCGGCCCGCCCGCCAGGTAGTCGGTGCCGGACTCGTCCAGTGCCTTTTCCTGCATCGTCGGTGCGCGTGGTGTGTGGCAACTGCCGCAGTGGCCTAGACCCTGCACGAGGTAGGCACCGCGCGCGACCGATGCGTCGGCATAGCGGCTCGGATCGGGGGCCACGGCATCGGGCTGCGGCGCGTAGGCCTTGCGCCACAGCGCCATCGGCCAGCGCATCGACAAGGGCCAGGCAATTCCGCGCGGTTGCGGCTGCGCACGGGCCGGCGCCACGCCGTGCATGAAGAAGGCGTACAGCGCACGCACGTCGTCATCGCTCATGCGCGCGTACGACGGGTAGGGCATCGCGGGGTAGAGCGAATCGCCGCCGGGCCGGATGCCGTGGCGCACTGCACGGTCGAAGTCGGCCAGCGTGTACGCGCCGATGCCGCTCTCGCGATCGGGCGTGATGTTGGTGCTGTACATCGCGCCAATCGGCGACGCCAGTGGCAACCCGCCGGTGAACGGGAGCCCGCCCGGCGCCGTGTGGCAGGCCACGCAATCACCCGCCTGGGCCAGGTAGCGGCCCTTGTCGACCAGCGCCGCTGCATTGCCGTCAGGTGCGGCTGCGATGGCACGGGTGCTCGTCGGCCACAGCGCGAGCGTCAGCACGGCGATGAAGACGACGACTGCCATGCCCGCCGCGGTCCAAAAGAACTTCTTGGCCATCAGCATGTTCTCGTGGCGGTGAGGGTGGCAAGGATGGCTACTCGCGCCTCTTGCCGGGCAGAAGCATTCACGTTTGAATCCGCTGAGTCTCCGACTTGCCTCACTCGTTGACTAGTCGATCACATGGATTGCAGTCATCCAACCATGGCGTGAATGTGCGACACATTCGTTTGCACGCAGTCATAGGCCCCGGGGCGTTGTGGACCTCACGGGCTGCGCGACACGTTTCGAGCGGGGTCTACCGTCGAGCGTGCCGGCCGTTGGGCGCGCGGAACTCGGCAATCGAATGGGCGCGCTGAGATCGCCGCTCGGGGTGCGCAAGACCACGCGGTGAGTTGAGCGCCGTCGGGCCCGCCGGAACACGAGCTGCCGGCGAACCGACCCGGCGATACCGCACATCCGAGCGGCCGCCCCGATGATCGGGTCAGGTCGGAATGCCGCCCATGCACAGGTACTTGATCTCGAGGTAGTCCTCGATGCCGTACTTCGAACCTTCGCGCCCGGACCCGGACTCCTTGATCCCGCCGAATGGCGCGACCTCGTTGGAGATGATTCCCTCGTTGATGCCGACCATGCCGTACTCGAGTCGTTCGGCCACGCTCCAAACGCGACCGATGTCGCGCGAGTAGAAATAGGCGGCCAGCCCGAAGCGCGTGTCATTGGCCAAGCGCACCGCGTCGTCGTCGGTGCGGAAGCGGAACAGGGCTGCGACTGGGCCGAAGACTTCGTCCCGGGCCAGCGCCATGTCCGGGCTGGCGTCGGCCAGCACCGTGGGTGCGAAGAAGTGACCGTCGCTGCCTGCGACGCGATCTCCGCCGAGCAGCAGCCGCGCGCCCTTGGACCTGGCATCGCCCACCATCGACTCGACCTTGGCGACCGCGGCTTCGTTGATCAGCGGCCCGATCTGCGTGCCGGCTGCCATGCCATCGCCGACCTTCAACCGGCGGGCGGCCTCGACGAGCTTGGCGGCAAAGGTGTCGTAGATGCCGTCCTGCACCAAGAACCGGTTCACGCAGACACAGGTCTGGCCGGCGTTGCGGAACTTGGACGCGATCGCTCCGCGCACGGCGGCGTCAACGTCGGCATCGTCGAAGACGATGAAGGGCGCATTGCCGCCAAGTTCGAGCGAGACCCGCTTGACGGTATCGGCGCAGGCCGCCATCAGCTTCTTGCCCACCGGCGTCGAACCCGTGAACGACAACTTGCGGACCACCGGGCTGGCGGTCAGCACGCCGCCGACGATGGCCGGTCGCGACGTGGTCACGACGTTGAGCACGCCCGGCGGCAGGCCGGCGCGCTGGGCTAATTCGGCCAGTGCCAGCGCCGAGAGCGGCGTGGCCTCTGCCGGCTTGACCACCGAGGTGCAGCCCGCCGCGAGTGCAGGCGCGACTTTGCGCGTGATCATCGCGATCGGAAAGTTCCACGGCGTGATCGCCGCGGTCACCCCGATGGGCTGCTTGATGACCACGAGGCGCCGGTCGACCGTCGGCGCGGGGATGACGTCACCGTAGACGCGTTTGCCTTCTTCGGCGAACCACTCGATGAAAGATGCGCCGTAGGCCACTTCACCGCGCGACTCGGCCAGCGGCTTGCCCTGTTCGAGCGTCATCAGCACGGCCAGATCTTCCTGGTGCGCCATGATCAGGTCGTACCAGCGGCGCAGCAGCGCGGAGCGCTCCTTGGCCGGGCGATCGCGCCAGCCGGGCAGGGCAGTTTCGGCGGCGGCGATCGCGCGCTCCGTTTCGACAACCCCCAGGTCCGGTACCTGGGCGATGCGGACTCCGGTGGCAGGGTTGTAGACGGCGTGGAGCCGGCCGTCGTCGGCGCTGATCCAACGGCCGTCGACAAAGGCTTCGGTGCGGAGGAGTTGAGGGTCTTTGAGCATCGGGGCGATCTCTGGATGGGCTAGAGGAGGGCTGAAGCTGGCGGTCATTCGTAGGGGCCCTCAGTCGCCTTGCGCAAGGTCTCGAACTGCGCGGCGTCGTGGCCGAACCAGACGTCGCAGTTGTGGCCCTCGGCAAGCGCGCGGATCCGCTCCAGCGTGCGCTGGGCTCCGAGCGAATCGTGGCTGATGCCCGCGGCGCGCGCAGGCGGGCCGTAGTTCTCTGCCGTGTAGCAGGCGTCGGAGACGAGCAGAACACCGTTTTGGCTGCGCAACGAGACTTGCAGTGCGAGCATCCCGTACGAATGACCAGAGCCGAAGTTGAACAGCTTGACGCCTTTGACCAACTCGCGATCCGGCTCCCCAGCGGCGATCCGGCGCCAGTTCAGATCGAGCTTCGACCATCGTTCCAGATCCTGGACGATGTACGGGGTCGAGTCGTCGCGCGTCGCGAAGTGCGAATAGGCGCCGGTGAACTCGGCGTCGTGGACGATCAGGTTCGACTTGCGGAAGTACTCGACGCAACCCGCGTGATCGCAGTGCAGGTGCGAGAGAACGACATGCCTGATCTGATCGGGCCCGACGCCCAGCGCCTCCAGGCGCGCCGGCAGCATGCACTCTTCGCCACCGATCACCGGGAAGATCTCTTGCGTCGCCTGCGGCCAACGGCCTCGCGATCCGCCCCAATCGGGATGGCATCCGGTGTCGAACAGGACATTGCCGTCGGGGTGCTCGATCAGGTACGCCGACACCGGGATGTCGATCAGCTTGCCCGGCGGGTTCGGGTTGCGCGCGGTCGCGACGGTGGAATTTGCCACCATGAAGTTCTTGTCGAGGCGGAGCTTGCCGAGGTCGAGCACATGCATCCTGAGCCGATCAGATGCGCGCGACAGCTTCATCGGGCGCGCGGGCTGCGACGGCCGCTCGACGGGGCGGCTGATCGGCTTGCCGAGCGGCTGCTGCTGCTCGGCGAGCAGGCTCTTGACATCCACGCGGGTCTGCTGCGCGATCTCGTCCTTGTCGAACTCAATGATCTTCATGACGTTGTCTTCTTCGATTCACCGCGGAAGGTT
This sequence comes from Burkholderiaceae bacterium, assembly GCA_035554275.1. Classification (GTDB taxonomy): domain Bacteria; phylum Pseudomonadota; class Gammaproteobacteria; order Burkholderiales; family Burkholderiaceae_C; genus LMDS01. Next base: position 43,713 of record DATMIN010000598.1, on the reverse strand, counting down.
TCTCACCACGCGAGTTCGTACATCGCGAGCGCGTCGGCTTCGCCGACCTCGCGCGGGTTGTTGGGCAGCAGCCGGGTCTGACGCATCGCGTCGGCCGCCAGCATCGGCAGTGCGTCGCGTGGAATGCCCACATCGCGTAGGCGCGGCGGCAGGCCGCATCGCGCCGACAGCCCGGCGAGTTCATCGGCGAGCGCGGCCGCGCGTTCGGCCGGCAACAGATCGGCAAGCCGGGCGAACGCGCAGGGCGCGAGGTTCGCATACGAGGCAGCCGCGCTGACCGCGTTGAACCGCAGCACGTGCGGCAGCATCAACGCGTTCGACAGGCCGTGCGGCACGTGGTAGTGGCCACCGAGCGGGTAGGCCAGCGCGTGCACCGCCCCCACCGGGGAGTTGGCGAAGGCCTGCCCGGCGAGCATCGAGCCGAGCATCATGTCTTCGCGCGCCTTCGGGTTGCGCCCGTCATGGACCGCGGTCTCCAGCGCGCCGCCCATGAGCCGCAAGGCCTCACGTGCGAGCTGCCGCGAGATCGGGTTGTTGTTGGCGTTCATCGAGGTGTAGGACTCGATCGCATGAACCATCGCGTCGATGCCGGTTGCGGCGGTCACCGCCGGCGGCAGGCCCCAGGTGAGCTCGGGGTCGAGCAGCGCCACGTCGGGCAGCAGGGTCGGCGACACGACGCCCTTCTTTTCGCTCGCACCGGTCGTGACGATCGAGATCGGAGTGACCTCCGATCCGGTGCCCGCCGTGGTGGGAGCCAGCAGCAGGGGCAACCTGGGGCCACGGGCCTTGCCGACGCCATAGACTTCGGCCAGCCGTTCGTTGCCGCCGGCGAGCAGGGCGACGAGTTTGGCGACGTCCATCGACGAGCCGCCGCCCAGTCCGATGATGCCCTCGGCCCCGAACTCGCGCGCGGCCTCGGCGGCGGCCTCGACGACATGCTCGGGCGGATCGGCGACGACGTCCGAGTAGACGCGCACTTCCAGGCCGGCCAGGGCCAGCGAGGCCAGCGCAGGATCGACAACTCCCGACGACACCAGGCCCGGGTCAGTGACGAAGACGACCCGCCGACCCATGCGGGTGCGGGCGATCTCGCCGATGCGCGACACCGACCCGCTGCCGAAGACGATTTGCGCCGCCGTGTTGAAGCCAAAATCGATCATCGAGTTGCTCCGAGCGTCAGACGCCTTTGCGCTCGCGAATGATGCGCAACGCCTCCTTCAGGTAGACGCGAAACACCGGGTAGTTCTCGCTCATCGGGAAGTGGCCGATGTCGTTCATCTCGATGTAGACGCCGCCCTTGATGCGACGCGCCGTGTTCTCGGTGGCTTCCGGCGGGGTCAGATAGTCGTAGGTGCCGGTCATCATCACCACCGGGCACTTGCGGCCGTCGATCTGCTCGAGCTGGTCGCGCAGGTCGTGGTCCACCGAGTAGAAGTAGAGGTCGCCCTTGAAGGCCTCGGAGCCCTGGGTGTAGTAGTGCCAGGTCAGCCAGCGGTCCATGTCGGGCGACTGCGGTGCCATCAGATCCCAGACGCCGCTGGCGCAGACCTGCGCTGCGTTCGCGTGCGGGTGGCGCCACCAGTCGATGAAGAAGCCCGGGGCGTAGTCGGCGGCCTCGACGGGGATCACCGCCTTGAAGCGATCGGGCCGGCGCAGCGCCAGCTGCAGCGCCACGTTGCCGCCGAACGACGAGCCCATGAAGATCGGGTCGCGCAGCTCCAGCGCATCGCACAGCTTGACGATGAAGTTCACGTAGTGTTCGGCGGTGAGTTTGTACTCCTCCTTCCACCACTCGTGGTTGTGTGGGGGGTCGCTCTTGCCGTGGCGGGGCAGGTCGTAGGCAATGACGCGGTAGTTGCGCGTGATCTCCTCGTCCTCCAGCAGACCGCGCCACTGGTGGTTGTGGCAGCCGGCGGTGTGCTGGCAGATCAGGGGCTGCCCTTTGCCGTTGTCGAGATAGAAAACCTTGTACTCCATGCCGTCGACGTCGATCGTGACGTAGCGGCCGGTGACGGGGGAATGTCGTGCCATGGGATCCTCTTGTCGGTACGGTGATCGGTGTTTCGTGGGGTGCTCAGACCGGCACGCCGGCCTTGCGCAGCAGCTCGAACTGGACCGTGAAGTTGCGCAGGTTCTGCATCATCACGAGAAGGTTGCCCTCCATCTTCAAACCCTCGCGGAAGCTCGCGGCCCAGATGCCGTGGAACATCGGTTTCGGCACCGGCTGCCCGAACTCGCGCCAGACGCGCGCCGGCGCGCGCAGCGCGAAGTCGTAAGCGTCCAGGGGCTGCGGGTCGGTATTGATGTGCTTGACCTTGCCGTCGTGCATTTCCACGATCACCTTCTTGTCCTCCATGTCCCACATGTAGGTGCAGGTGTAGTAGCGGGCCATTGCCCCGAGGGTCGGGTCGCTGTCCGAGAGACCCTTGAACTTGTTCGCCCAGCTTTTGATGTCCATCGCCATGTGCTGACTCCTTTGTCTATGGTCATTGGTAAGGCGGCACACACGAGCTCCGCCTGAGAACGTATTCCGCGGGCCTCATGTGACTCGGCGCAGGAAGTTGCGCACCCACTCCGGCGTGGGCCGTGCAGGGGCGCGCTCCGGTATCGCGGCGCCTCCCGCGGGGCTGACGGACTCGGCGGGCAGCGGCATCGCCGCCGGCGCCGTGGCCATCTCCATCCGATAGGCCATCCACCAGAGAACGACCACACCGACCGCCCACCACAGTGCCTGCCAGGCCCACAAGGAGGGGACACCGAGCAGCCAGCTCGTGAGGCCCGCGCCCGGGGCGCCGAACACGTCGTTGCCCAACACGGCGCCGGGCCCGATCGCAAAGAAGAACCAGGCCAGCGCGAACGCCCACACCGCGGGGCGCTGCAGTCGACGGGGCGCGCTCGGACCGGCCTGCTGCACGAGGTAGCGGTGGTGCTCGTCGCGCAGTTCGCGAGCCGCTCCGCCGCGGGTGGCGAGCGAGACCAGTGTGCAGGCCAGCACGTTGAAGAACAGGCCCCAGCCGGCCGAGTGAATGGTCCACGGCCAACGTCCCCACGGCAGCTCGAAGCCGAGCGCGCGCGTGATCCAGCCGCCCAGCGGTTCGGTCAGCAGCACCGCGATCAGGCCGACGCAGAGGCCCAGCGTCGCACCCTGGCGCGTGATCCAGCGCCACCAGCACAACCCGGTCAAGGCCGGCAGCAACTGGGCGGCGGCGCCGAGCGCGAGCGCGCCGGTCAGCGCCATCGCCGTGGGTGCGAAGCTGCCGAGCAGCAACGCCAGCAGCAGCACGCCGACGACGCCGAGGCGCGCCGCCAGCCGCAGCGCACGGTCGCTGGCGTCGGGGACCATGAAGCGCTGGAAGACGTCGACCGCGAGTGATGTGCCGGCACTGACGCTGTACACGGCCACGGCGAGCTGAACCGCCGCCAGCGCGCAGACCGCCAGCAGGCCCGTCCACCACGGCGCGATCAGGCCCAGCGAGACGATCCACTGCGAGACCACCGAGCCCGGGTCGGCAGAGGCCAGCGGCCGCAGCACCGGGTTTGGCGCAAGGGCGGAGTGCGCGAACGCAGCATCGGTACCGGCCAGGTGGGCTCCGAGGCCCAGTGGCACGGCCACGGCCAGCAGCAGCAGCCCGCAGATGCCCGCGCCGGCCCAGACTTGCTGCGGTGCCAGGCCGCGCAGGTCACGGCAGCCAAACGCCAGCTGCGCGAAGGCCGGCGTGGCCTGCACGCCCATCAGCGCAAATCCGGTGCTCAACAACATCACCGCGGTCCACGGGCCGCCCACGGGCGGCTCGATGTCGAGGCCGGCATTGAACTGGACCACGCCGGGCACCGCGAACCACGGGTGGTGGCCGGAACCGGTGGTCTCGCTGGCGCCGAGCCCCGACGCGGCGAGCTGGGACAGGGCCTCTTGCAGGGCGCCGAATCCACCGAGCCGCCAGTAGGCGATGCCGCCGAGGGTCACCAGGCCGGCCACCACCAGCATGCCTTGCAGCGCTCCCACGACGCCGACCGCGCGCAGGCCGCCGAAGCAGACGTACAGGCACAGGGCGAAGCCCGCGACCCACGCGGCGCCGTTGTGGTCGAGTGCGCCGCCGCTGAGCTGCTCGATCAGTTGCCCGGCCCACGCCAACTGCTGCCCGGCAAACGGCACGGCGAACAGCAGCGCGATCAGCACGCCGAGCACGCGGACCGCTTCGCCGTCGTAGTAGCGTGCGAGCAGCTGGCCTTGCGTCACATCGCCGTGGCGCCGCGCGGCGATCCACTGCCGCTTGAGAAACAGCACGCCGCCGAGCGCGGTGCAAATCATGCCCAGCGCGAGCGAGGCCGCCGGCAGCCCACCGGCATAGACCAGCCCCGGCAGGCCGGCGAAGTTCCAGGCCGACAGGCTCACGCCCGTCGCGGCCAGCACGAACACCCAGGCCGGAATGTTGCGGCCGGCGACGAAGAAATCCTCCGAGGATTTCTCGGCGCGCCCGCTGGCCGCACCCCAGAACAGCGTGTAGGCGAGGTATGCCGCGACGAATGCGAGCAGCCAAGTGATCAAGTCAGACACCGGTGTTCCTTTCGTTGTCTGGTCACTTCGCGCTCGCGCGCCGGAGCTTGCGGGCTTGCGACGCGGCCTCGATCGCCTCGCGGGCGATCACCGGGTCGTTCAGCCGCACCCGATCGAACATCTCGATCGAGCCCCGCACCCCGTGGTGATATGCCATGTAGGCGATGAAGCCGACGAACAGACCGCCGAAGCCGATCAGCCCGATCGCGACGTTGGCCGATTGCAGATGCGGGAGCGCGAGCCAGCTGCCGCCGAACGCGAGCAGGCCGAGGATGTACACGACGAAGCCGAGCGCGACCTCGCCTTGCGTGAACCCGGTGTCGTGCAGCATGTTGACGAGCACGTGCACCGCGAAACCGACGCCGAACAGCGCGAAACCGGTCAGGCCCAGCCACAGATTGGCCTCGGCGAAGCCGCTGAGCGCGAACGCCAATCCAAACGACGCAAACAGACCCCAGTGGCTCATCACCATCAGGCGCCGTTCGCCTTGCTTGCTTGCTTCCATCGTCGCTGCTCCGGCCTTCGATTCAGCGCGCGCTGTCGCGCCCGGCCGTGCCGTCATCGGTCAACGGCAGCACCGCGAGGCCGCCGATGCTGCTCATCGCATTCGGCGACATGCCGATCTCGCCGAGCAGGGCATCGACGAACGGCACCTGGGCGCGATAGCGCAGCGCGGAGTTCACGACGTTCTCGGCCAGGTTCGCGCCGCGGCCGCCCGGGGCAGCGGCATCGGCCGAGGTCGCGTCGCCGGCCGGCGCGGATGCGCCCGACAGGCCCGGCAGGCCGTCGACCTGCAGGATCTTGATCGAGTCGATCGACTCCATCGGCTTGACGCTCTCGCGGATGATTGCCGGCAGGTTGGTGATGAGCTCGCGCTGGAGCGCGCTGCGGCGGCTCGCATCGGAGCGCATGTTCTCCGACTCGTTGAGCGCGCGACGGCCCTGTGCATCGATCTCGTAGCGCACCTTGGCAGCCTCGGCGGCCTTGATCTCGGCCTGGGCGCGATCGTCGGCCGCTTTCAGCTCGGCCTTCGCCGCCGTGGTCGTGCGGATCGCGTCGCGTTCCGCTTGCTGGGCGGCGTCGATCAGCTCGACCGACTTGCGGCGCTCGGCGATCTCGAGGTCGCGCACCGTCGCCACATGCTCCTGCGCCTTGATCATCAGTGCGCGCATCTCCTCGGCAGCGGCTTGTGCGGAGGCCTGCTCGCCAGACTTGACGGCCAGTGCAATCACACGGTCCTGCTCTTCGATGTCAACGGCGCGGCGCCGCAGCACCTCCATGCGCTGGATGCCGAGTTCGCTCTGGATGCGCTCGCTCTCGACCGCGTTCTGCTGCACGATGCGGGCGCGCTCGACCGACTCCGTGGCGCGAATCTGCGACTCCTGGATCTCGCGCTCGCGATCGGTTCGCTCGAGCGCGACCTCGGCCTTCTGCTGGGCACGGCGCACGGCGATTTCGCGCTCCTGCGCCAGGCGGGAGTGTTCGCTTTCCTGGTCGATCGTCAGCGCGAGCTTCTCGGATTCGAGGTTCTTCTTCTTGATCGCGATCGCGGTGTCCTGCTCGATGTCGTTGCGCTTCTTCTTGCGGGTCTCGATCTCCTCGGTGAGCCGCGTCAGACCCTCCGCATCGAATGCGTTGCTGGGGTTGAAGAACTTCATGTCCGCCTGATCGAGGCTGGTCAGCGACGCGGTCTCGAGCTCGAGCCCGTTCTCGGTCAGCGTCGTCGCGACGAGTTCGCGCACGCCGCGGATGTACTCGCTGCGCTTCTCGTGGATCTCTTCCATCGTCATGCGCGCGGCGACGGCACCCATGGCATCGACGAAGCGGCCCTGGACGAGGTCACGCAGGCCTTCGGGGTTCAGTGTGCGGCTGCCGAGGGTGCGCGCCGCGGCGGCCACGGCCTCCGGGGTCGCGATCACGCGCACGAAGAACTCCACGGCGACCTCGATGCGCATGCGGTTGCGCGTGATGAGCGATCTGGCCTCGCTGCGCCGCACCTCGATGCGCAGCGTGTTCATGTTCACTTCGGTGATGTCGTGCACGATCGGCAGCACCAGCGCGCCACCGCCCATGACCACACGCTCCCCGCCCAAGCCGGTGCGGACGAACGAGAGGTCCTTCGATGAGTGCTTGTAGAGCCAATGCAGCAGATAGACGGCGATCGCGATGACGATCGCGGCCAGGATGATGATTGCGATGATGTCTGCGCCGTTCATGGTCTGACACTCCGTGCTGGGTGCGATTGCCGCGAGTTGAAAGGGAGGAGGAGGGGGACGTTCGTTCGATCGCTCATGGGAGCATCAGACGCCGTCGGTGTTGCGGGCGGACATCGCAATCGTCATCACCGCCAAGGTGTAGGCCACGAGATTGACGAGGTCCGCGAGGTTGTAGGTGACCGTCAGCGGGCGCACGTCGATGCCCCCCGAGAACGCCGAAATGAAGTAGCACAGCGGGTAGACCGCCCAGCCGATGGTCAGGATCAGGCGCATCCAGAAGTAGCCGCGGCGCATGCTGGCGTTGCCGTCCTTCGCGCAAACCTCGGCCATGCGGCCGAAGAAGGCCTCGCCGAGGATGTACAGCCACAGCGCGAGTCCGATCAGGAAGCCGAGGGTCGGGTGCATCAGGCCCACCTCGCCCATGAAGCGCGCGAGCACCATCACCACCGCCGCCACGAGCAGACGCCAGAACAGGCCCAGCGTGAGCCGTCCGATGGAGGCAACGAAGAAGTACAGGACCATCACCTGCAGGGGCAGGGTGACGAACCAACCGACATAGCGATGAATGATGGTGATCTTGCCCGTGGCGAACCAGACGCTCGCGCCCATCAGGTAGCTGATCGATGACGCCAGCGCGGCCATCGCAGCCAGCGCCAGCGCCGTCTTCCAGCGCGGCGGTGACCACGCGGTGCCGAGCAGCAGCAGCGCGGTCGTGACCAGCGTGGTGATCAGGAGCAGGGCGTAGGAGCCGCCGGCGATGTCTTGCGGCTGTAGCAGTGAGACGAGCATTTCGACCTCTCGAGGACTTCGTGTTTCTAGATCTGGGTGCGGATGTGCGGCGAGCGGGCGTACAGCGCCACCATCGGCAGGATCAGGATGCCGAAGATGAACTGCTGCCATTCGTACTTGAGCCCGATGCCGACCAGGAACGAGGTCAATACCTGCAGGACACACACGCCGATCACGGTGAAGCCGTACCCGCCATTGCCGCCCAGCAGCGATGTGCCTCCGATGACGACGGCTGCCAGCGTCATGAACAGGTAGGGCTGGCCCACGCCGATGAAGCCACCGCCGCTCCAACCCAGCAGCAGCGAGCCGGTGAGTGCTGAGATGGCACCGCTGATCATGTAGACACCGACCCAGTAGCGCCGCTCGGAGATCAGCACGCGGCTCGCCGAGGTGCGGTTGCCGCCGAGTGCGTAGAGCTGCCGGCCGTAGGTCGTGTTCTTCAGACCCCAGATGAGCACGATGGCCACGACTGCCCAGATCAGGATCACCGGCGGAAGGTTCAGGCCGAAGGTCCGCCCGTTCATCGCCGCCAGGTTGCGCAGCCAGTCGGGGACGGTGCCGAACACGTTGCCGGCGAAGGCCGTGCCGATGCTGGTGATGATCTGGATCGCGCCGGAGACGGCGAACCCGACCCCGAGCGTCAGGATCAGCGCCTGGCCCTGCAGCCTGAAGCTCAGGATGCCGTTGACGAAGCCGATCGCGGCACCGAGCAGGATGATGATGATCACCGCCATCCACGACGGCACCCCCAGACCGATGAGATAGAGGAGGCCGACGTTGGAGGCGCCGATGACGAACGGGATCGACAGGTCGAGCCCGCCGAGCAGCGCGACCAGCGTCTGGCCGACGCACGCCAGCCCGAGGAACGCGGCGAACACCAGCATCGACTTCAGGTTGGTCGTCGACGAGAAGCCATCGACCGTCCCGGAGCCGAGCGCGAACAGCGCGACCAGCACCGTCAACCCGATGAAGGCGCTGCGGTTGTCGGCGAACAGCCGGCTGACCTGGACCGACAACACCAGCAGCACCATCAGCAGCACGACCGCGAGCAGGCTGCCCCAGGTGAGGAACGCGGTGACGGCGAACGCGACGCCGATGTAGACGGCGGCGATCAGCCCGAGCGTGATCAGGATCGCACGGTGCTTCTTCAGCCAGGCGCGGAACACGGCGCGCCCGCTCGGGCCGCCTTCGTCGCGCGGCGCCGCGGCCGCCGCGCGGCGCCGCGCGATGAAGTGGGTCCAGGCCCAGAGCACCAGCGCCAGCGTGGCCGCGGTGTACACGATGACCTGCTGGGCCGGAAGCACCTGCCAGAAGCCGAGCCCGGCGCCGATCGCCGCGACGACGACGGCGACGCCGAGGCCGGCCCAGTCCAGCGCCGGTGAGGAGGCGGAATGCGCGCTCATTTTGCGGGGGCTCCGGTGGTGGAGTTGGCGGGAGCGGCGCTGCGCTGCGAGCCGGTGGCTTCGACGAGCAACCAGCAGCCGAGCACGATCACCACGACGAAGCTGGCATACAGCATCGGCGTGAATCGGCGCGCCGCCGATTCGGCCACCAGCACACGCGACATGCCCACCAGCAGCGCCAGCAGCGCGGCGGCGAGCAGGGCACGGCGGAGCAGCGGGGCGTCGGCGAAGACGGGCGTCGCCTCGGCCTGCTCGAACACGAAGCTGCGGTCGACGTCGGCGTGGCGCGGTGCCGGCGTCACGGCCGGTGCCGGTGCGGCGGCTGCCGACTTCGCGCCGGCCGCCACGAGCGCGTGCCGGCCGTAGTCGTACTTGGCGTGCAGCATCACGCCGGTGAAGCCCAGCCCGAGCACCATGAAGACGAGGAACGGCGAGACGTGCCGGATGTGCCGCTGCAGGTGCGGCAGCGCCACCGTGAGCAGCAGCGACAGCACCAGGATCACGCCGTAGGCGAGGTCGGTGACGAAGCCCTGGATCGAACCGAAGCTGAACGTGGCCAGCACATAGCCGATCAGGAACAGGTTGACGGCACCGAGCAGCGAGCCGGTCACGCCGCCGCGCCCGCCGGCCAGGCTGGTGCCGCCGAGCACAAGCGCGGTCACCGAGATGAGCGTGTAGGTGGTGCCCTGGGTCGGGTCGCCCGAGCCGATGAGCGACGTGTAGCAGATGGCAGCAAGCGCCGCGAACACGCCGGCAATGCAGTGCGCTCCCAGGCGCACGATCGTGATCCGCACGCCGGCGGTGTAGGCCGAGCGCTCGTCGGAGCCCATGAGCCGCAGGTGACCGAAGAACGCCGTCTGCGCGAACAGCAGCCAGCCACCGGTGCACACCAGCAGGATCCAGAGCACGGGGGAGAAGATCGTCGTGCCGGCACCCCACGGCACCATCCACTCCGGTGCGTTCCCGCCCGGGCGCTGCATCACCACGAGGTTGATGCCGGTCAGCGCCAGGTAGCCGGACAGCGAGACGATGATCGGCTGGACCCGCACGAACACGATGATCAGGCCCATCAGAAGCTGGTAGGCGACACCCACGGCGATGGCATAGCCAAAGACCTCCAGCGGTGCCTGCACCAGACCGGCGTCGTTGAGCGTGACCATCGTGACGTTGATGAAGCCGATCAGGGGGCCGATCGACAGGTCGACCGTGCCCCGCCCGGCGATGGCCACCGACATCAGCGCGAAGGTCGCCAGAACCAGCGGTGCGGTGACGATCACCGCGCTGCCGATGCCCGACGACGAGACGAGCGTCGGGCTGCGCAGCACGGCCGCGGTCAGCAGCAGGAACAGCAGCAGGATCGGCACCAACAGGTACGCGGCGCTCGAACTGGACCCCGAAGCGGCGGGCGCCGCGTTGACGGAAGGCAAGGTGGCCATGACGTTGAAGTCGCCGTTTGGGGTCAGCGCTGGCGGGCGCGGCCCTGGCCGTCGAACTCGACGACCTTGATGCCGCGGGACGCCGCAGATCCGGGCTCGGGACCGGTGGCCGGCGCGGGGGCCGGCTTGTCGGTCTCGACGACCTTGATGCGGCCGACGCTCTGGCGCGCGTCGCGCTCGCGCGCCTGCGCATCGAAGTCGACAATTCTGATCAGCGGAGCTCTGCGTGTGGCCGGTTGCGCGCGGGCGTCCGCCGGCGTGAACCCGTCATCGCCGAAGTCGACGACCTTGATGTGGGTGATCTGCTCTTCCGCGCGGCGCTGCGGGTTCTGCGCGTCAAAGTCGATGATCTTCATGGTGGCGGGTGAGTGCGTGGCTACCGCGGCTTGTGCCCCTTGGGCGCTGCGGGTCTGGCCGAACATCGATTCGAGGATGCGGGCGGGGTCGATGGCGGCGCCGGCGAACTCCTCGAACACGCTGCCGTGCCGGAACACGAGCACGCGCGAGGCGAAGCCGACGAACTCCTCGATCTCGCTGGACATGTAGACCACCGACTTGCCGGACTCGGCGTAGTCGCGCAGGTGCCGGTACAACTCGGCTTTGGCGCCGACGTCGATGCCGCGCGCCGGGTCCCCGAGGACCAGCACGTCCGGGTTCAGCGCGAAGGCGCGGCCGATCAGCACCTTCTGCTGGTTGCCGCCCGACAGCGAGGTGATCTTGTTGCCGCGGTCACCCATGCGCACCGACAACTTCTCCACCTCCCAGTCGAACACGCCACCGAGCGCGGCCCAGTCGATCACGCCAAGGAAGCCGGCGCGCGCGGTGCGTCGGTACAGCGGCATCAGCAGGTTCTCGAAGATGCTCAGGTTGGCGAAGATCCCTTCGCGCTTGCGGTCTCCCGAGACATACGCAATGCGTTGCGCCTGTGCCTGCACGAGACCCTCGACCGCCACGGGCTCGCCGTGTGCGGGCCGGATCACGGTGCGTCCGGCAGTGGGCCGATCCACGCCCGCCAGGACGCGGGCGAACTCGGTCTGCCCCATGCCGTCGAGCCCGGCGAGGCCGAGGATCTCGCCGCGCCGCAGTTCGACGTTGATGGGCTGCGCGCCGGGCCACAGGCTGATCTGCTCGGCGCGCATGACGACGGGCGCGCCGGAAGCGTCCGGGCCGCTGCCGTGGTGCTTCGTGCCGGCGTCGGCGCGCCCGGTCATCAGGCTCAGCAGGTTGCGCTCGGTGATGTCGCGCTTCTCGAGCACGCCGACGTCTCGTCCGTCACGCAGTACCGTGGCGCGGTCGGAGATCTGGATCAGTTCGGCGATGCGGTGGGTGACGATGACGATGGCACTGCCCGCAGCGCGCAACTCGCGCATCTTGCCGAAGAGCCGTTGCGTCGAGTCGAAGTCCAGCGCTGCGGACGACTCGTCCAGGATCAGGACCTTCGGCTTTTGCAACAGGGCCCGGCCGATGACGATCCATTGCTTCAGGTTCAGCGGCAAGGTGCCGACCAGCGTCTGGGGATCGATGTCCGTGCCGGTGAGGTCGCGCATCATGGCCAGCGTGGCCTCGGCCTTTTCGGCCGCGGACTGCGAGCGCGAGAACAGGGCGTCGGTGCCCAGGAAGAGGTTCTCGACGACGCTGCATTCGTCGGCGACCAGGACTTCCTGGAATACCGTCGCGATGCCCAGCGCACGCGCCTCGTGCGGCGTGCTCGGCGCGTGGCCGAGCACCGACACCTGGCCGGAGTCGATCGGCAGGACGCCGGACATGACCTTCGCGAGCGTGCTCTTCCCGCAGCCATTGCCGCCGACAACGGCGTGGATCTCGCCGAGCGAGGCGTGGAAGCTGGCCCCGTCGAGCGCGCGGGTCGGACCGAACCACTTGCGCACGCCGACCAGAGAAATTCCGTGCGCGGTCACGGGTGGCGCGGCGGATCCATGTCTTGTGGCGTGCGATTCGTAGGCGGGTGCCGCGTTCATGGCCGTTGTCTTGGGGTGGGGGTGCGCATCCGCAACGAGTCGCGCGGGACCCCCCCGATGAAACGCGAGAGAGTGTCTCGAGTCCCCGGGCGCCTGGCCCGGGGACTCGATCAGGAAGAGCTCAGGGCTTGAACGTTTCCGGATCGGCCGGACGCAGGAAGAACTTGTCGAGATAGGCCTTGCCGGCCCATTTCTCGATACCCACATTCAGCCACTTGTCACTGTCTTCGCTGCAGTTCTCGGGGACGTACTTCTTGATGTCCTCGTACGACAGCTTGATCGGATCGACCAGCACCGACTGCATCTTCGGGCCCTGGCCCTGCAGTGTGCGCATCATGATGTTCCAGCTCAGTTCGATGTCGTCGCCGGGAGGCCAGACCTGGATCGCCGAGGTGATGTAGGCCGGGTTCTTGCGCCAGTAGCAGAGTGCGCCGATCTCCCCGCCGATCGCCACCGGCGGCATCTTGCGGCCCGACTGCTTGAGCGCACGCAGCACGCCGAGCTCGGCCGCCGACTGAACGACGACGCCATCGAGCTGGGCCGGGTTCGTCGCCAACCACTTTTGGACTTCCGCCTGCGCCACCTGGTCGGTCCACATGCCAACGACGTCACCGACGATCTTGATGTCCTTGTATTCAGCCAAGCCGGCCTTGATGCCTCGGTCTTGCGAGTCGGAGCCCGATGTGCCGGCGATGCCTTGCACATTGAGAATGTTGCCCTTCTTGCCCGCCTGCTCACCCATCCAGCGGCCGAGTTCACGACCGGCGTGCTGGTAGTTCACCGATGAGTTCACCGCGTAGGGCGAGGTCAGATAGCCGGTGAACGAGAACACCGGCACGCCCTTGTCATAGGCGTACTTGACGGTCTGGTTCAACGCCGTCGGGTTGGAACAGCAGACGATGATGGCATCGACGCCCTGATCGACGAGCTGGCGCATCTGCTGGATCTGGGTCGAGTCCTTCAGGTTCGACTGGGTGATGACCACGTCCTTGACGAGCCCGAGCTTCTTCCACTTCGGAATCAGCTCGTTCTGCAGCCTGTCCATCGCCGCTGCGCGCCAGGTGTTGCCGGCGTAGGAGCTGGCGTAGCCGATGGTCCACGGCGGTCCCTTCTTTGGCTTGAAGTCGCGCCAGGCGCTCTGGCCAATCGGCTGAGCCGCGTCCAGGTTGTCCTTCGCGTACAGGCGCTGCTGGACGTCCTGAGGAATCTCGTCCAGGCCAGCGGCCTGTGCGCCGAGTGCAGCAGCGGCCAACCCGGCCGTCATCGCTGCCAACCTTCCATGGGTCACTAAGTTCATGTTGTCTCCTTTGACAATCGGCGCCGCGGCTATCGGGGCAAAGTCCATGCACGCCGGCCAAAGGAATGTAGGTGTGCACCTTATGCAAGTGCAGTGCAAATGATCGGTCGTTTCCCTGATTCCAGCGCTGTCGCGTCAGGGAGTACATATAGGATCGCAAGTTGCAGCGCATCAGATGCCTTCTCTCCATTGGCCAGTCAGTGATGATTCGTCGGCCTGCCCCATGAATTGGGTGGCTCCGAGAGGCGAATGGCCAATCGGAAACGTGCATTGGACGTTCTGCGTATGCACTGAAAATGGGAGTGCGCATTCAGTGATTTGCGTTCTTGCGGCGGTCGAAGAGGCCGCGGTTTCGCAGGCCATGTTGGGCGGCCTTTGGCCCATCGCCACCATCCCCGAGAGCAGCCGTGTCCGTCAAGAGGAACCAGAAGCAGGTGCGACAGCAGGACATCGCGGGGTCGCTGAATCTCTCGGCCGCGACGGTTTCCCGCGCGCTTGCGGGAAGCTTGGCCATCAATGAGGAAACGCGCGATGCGGTGCAGCGCGCCGCCGTCGACATGGGCTATCAAGCGCGGCAGCCGGGGCGTCGCAAGCCGCGCAGCCCGACGCGGACGGTCGGCGTGTTGGTCAGCGTGCATGAGCTGCACAACCGCTTCGTGACCCTGTTACTGGAGCAGATTCACCACGACATGCTTGACTGGGGCTACCACGTCATGGTGGTCATCGACCCGATGAACAGCCGTAACGATGCCCCGTACCTGTCGACTTTCCGCCCGGTGATCGACGGCTACCTCGAAGGCATGATTCTGTGCTCGGCCACGGCCGACTCGCTCATCGTCCAGGAGCTGCAGCGGCTTGGCGTGCCCACGGTGATGGCGCTGCGGTCAGTGGACGACATGCATATCGACACCGTCGAACCCGACAACTTCCGTGGCGGTGCGGAGCTGATGCGCCATCTCTACGAGCTCGGGCACCGACGCATCGGCTTGGTGATGGGGCCGCAGAATGCGTCCACGAGCCGGGAGCGGGCCAATGGGGCGCTGGACTACCTGCGCCGCATGGCCGTGCCGAAGGAGGACTCACCGCTGAGCTGGAACGCGTTCACGTTCGACGCCGGCTACTCCTGTGCGTCGCAGTTGCTGAGTTCGGAGCGGCGTGTCACCGCGATCATGGGCGGGAGCGACTCGATCGCGATGGGCGTGCTCGAGGCGGCGCGATGCCTGGATATCGATGTGCCGCGTCAACTGTCGGTGGCGGGCTTCGACGACCTACCGCTTTCTGGCTCGCGCCTGATCAGCCTGACCACCATCCACAACCCTGTACAGGAGTTGGCGCGTGTCGCATGCCGCAGGATGGTGGATCGCATGCGGACCGGCCCGCTGACGCCGGCGACCCGGGATCTGATGCCCGTGCAGCTCATTCGACGCGAAAGCACGGCGGCGCCACCCGACGAGTGAGCGGTGCGGCCTGCTGCGTTGACAGGCGGCCCGCCGGCCTCGCTTCGACCAGATCGAAGTCTGGTCGAAGCAGATGATGGGCTGAGTCGGGCGATCAGAAGATGTGGCGCAGTCCCGCTTCCACGCCGCGCGAATTGCCACCCGGGGTGGGCGCCTGCGCGCCGAATGATCCGATGTTGGTGGTGCTCAGCTGGCCGGTGTCGCGGTTGTCGAGGAACGCGACATTGCCGTAAAGCGCCGTACGCTTCGACAGCGCGTACACGTAGCCGGCTCCGAGCTGCGAGGCGCCGCTGGCCCCCGGGTAGTTGCTCACCGAGCTTCTCGCATAGGACGCGAACGCGTAGTTCGCGCCGAACGGAACGGTGGCGCCGAGCACGATCCGGGTCTCCTTCGCATCGACGACGGTCTCCCGGTTGTACAGCGCCATGATCTTCACCACGTCGAAGTCATAGGAGGCGCCGACGTTGGCGACCTTGAACTTGCCGCCGGCAACATTCTGCGAGCCGGCCGCGACCGACACGTCGAACGGCCCCGAGGTATAGCCGAAACGCCCGCCGACGTAGCGGCCGTTGACCGACCCCTCGCCCGGCGCAGCCATCACCTGGCCGTAGAAGCCACCGAGCGCCGGGAGCGTGTAGCTGACCGCGTTGTTGGTCCAGAAGTACGTCGGCTGGCCCAGGTTGTGTGAGACGTGCGTCGTGTCGGTGACGCCGAAGCCGTACGACGGATCGTAGACCCACATGCTGTTGTAGCTGGCCGTCCAGTCGCGGCCGAGCTTGATCTGGCCGAAGCTCCCCTTCAATCCGACCGTGGCTTCGCGGTTGAAGAATCCGATGCCAAAGGTTTGCCCGAGTGACTGACCGGTGTCCGGCAGGATCCCCATTTCGAGGTGGAACGTCGCCTTCAACCCATCGCCGAGATCCTCTTCTCCCTTGAATCCGAGACGGTTCGCGAGATTGCCCTGGTCGCCCACGCTCTTGAAGGTGCTGGCACCCGAGTTGCTGATCAGGCGCGCGCCCATGTCGAGCGTGCCGAAGATGGTGACGTTGCTCTGCGCCTGTGCCATCTGTGAGAGTGCCGCGAGTACGGTCAGGGGAACGATTTTGTTTCGCATGTGATAGGTCTCGTTGTGTTGATGAAGGTCATTCCCGGGTTCGCCAGGCGCGCGAAGACGCGACACGATGAACTCGGGGAGTGGTTGTTCGACGGCGTGCTGACGTGCGCCGCTTCCGTCGCAACCCATTGCTGCAAGATCGACCGGCATCGCTTGAGTAGCCATGCCCGGCTCCGTGCTTGAAGGCGGTCGCCTTCGAACCGGCTTTCGGAGTCCCTACCATGTCGGTGTGCTCCGCGGGCGCAGCCAAGATCGTTGCTCTGCGCCCCACGCCTGCGGCTTGAACTCGAGCCCCGCGGGAAACGCCACGCGTCAGGGGGTGACCGCGTTCATGATCGTCCCGACGCAGTTGCTGCGTCCGAGTGCGATCCAAGTCGTTTCACCCGCTCCGCGAACCCGGGTTCAAGCACATGGTTGCGGGGGACACTGGCTCGATCAACGTCGGGCCCTTGGTGTTCACGCGCATGCCATGTTGGCGATGGAATGTAGGACGACACCCTGTGCATTTGCAGTGCAAATGATCAGGCGTTTCCCTGCTGTCACAGCGGTCGCTGCATCGACCTCTAAAGATGGCGGCGCGCGTTCAACGAACCCTGTTTCAGATCTGGGCGTGAAGCGCGGTGTTGCCTGCGACGGCGGCCGAATCGACCGTCTCGGCCTCGGTGTCGGGCTGCTCCTCTGCAGAGTCGAGCCGGAACACGCGCACCGACTCGGCGAGGTTGGCGGCCTGTACCCGCAAGCTTTCGGCAGCGGCCGCACTTTGCTCCACCAGCGCCGCGTTCTGCTGGGTCATCTCGTCCAACTGCACCACGGCATCGCCGAACTGACCAATGCCGGCCGACTGCTCCTCGGCAGCGTTCGACAGCTCTTTGATCATCTGGCTGACGCGCTTCGCCTGGGCGACGATGGCCGTCATCGATCGGCCCGCGTCGTTGGCCAGCTTGGTGCCGACATCGACGCCGGCCGCGCTGGCGCCGATCAGCGCCCTGATCTCCTTCGCAGCTTCGGCCGAGCGGCCCGCCAAGGTGCGCACTTCGCTCGCGACGACCGCAAAGCCGCGCCCGTGTTCGCCGGCGCGCGCAGCTTCCACTGCGGCGTTCAGCGCGAGGATGTTGGTCTGGAAGGCGATTCCGTCGATCACGCCGATGATGCTGGCGATCTTCTTCGACGCGTTGGAGATGCTGTTCATCGTGTCGACGACCTGACCCACCACGTCGCAGCCCTTCGTGGCGGCGTCGGCGGCATCGGTGGCGAGCCGATTCGCCTCGGCAGCGGTCGCGGCACTGGCGCGGACCGTGCCGGAGAGTTGCTCCATGGAGGCGGCCGCTTGCTGCAGGTTGCTCGCCTGTTCTTCGGTGCGGTGACTGAGGTCGGAATTGCCGCCGGCGATCTGCGCCGAGCCGGTGGCGATGCTGTCGCTGCTCGCATGGACCTGGCGCACGATGTCGGCCAAGCCCTTCTGCATCTCGGCCAGTGAGGCCAGCACACTGCCGACGCGCGCTCGGTCGGCACCGGCGACCGGACGCAGGTCGCCGGAAGCCACCCGCTGCGCGGCCGAGACCAACGCCTTCGGCTCACCACCCAATGCCCGCGACAAGCCTCGCACGAACAGCCACGTTATCGCAGTGCCGACGCCGAGCATCGCCAACGCCAGCGCAAACATGACCGCCGAAGATTTGCCAGACTCGGACTTCGCCTGTTCTGCCAGTGCGTTCGCGATCCCTCGCTGCAGGGTCGTTGAGTCGTCGGCCGCCTTGAGGATGGCCTCCTGCAGCTTCTTGACCTCGTCGCCGAGCAGCTTCGCGGCAGCGTCGGTCTCGCCTCGCTCGCTCAACGCAAATGCATCATCGATGCGCTTGTTGTACAGCGGCTGCGTATCGACGATGACGTTCAGAAGTTCCCGAGCCTCCTGGGATACCGCCATTTCGTTGAACTCGTCGAGCAAGCCATTTCCAACGGTGCGTAGCTCCTCAATTCGCTTGCGCTCAGCCGCCTTGACTTCCGGATCCTTGGTCATCAGGACGTCGCGAGCCGCGCCTGCGCTGGCGTGCAAGCTGTCCTTCAGTCGGGCGAACTTGTCGACCTTCACCATCCGGTCGTTGGCGATCTCGTCCAGTTGCTGCGACAGCCGACGCATCTGCAGCGCTGCGATGATCGCGATGGCGACACCGATCACGATGACCGCGCCGAATCCCAATGCAAGTCGGAGTCCGATTTTCATTTGCCCTTTTCTCATGTCAAAGCGCTCCGGCCAAGTTTGTTCGTCAAGAGAGTCGATGCCGACTTGGACCGTCTTCATGCGTGCCGAAGGTCGGGCCGAGTTGCATGGCAGCGCTTTCGGCGGAGGTGCTCGAGAACTGAGCGGGTTCCCGCCCTCGGATCTCAAACGAACTGACGGCGTGAACCATTGCCCGCGCGCAAGCGGCGATTGCATGCCGCTTGCATTGGCGGCTCTGTGTCGGACCGAGCGAAAGACCCGGTAATCGTCAGGCGCATTGACCGTCGCTGAGGCCGTTCATAAAGTGGAATGTGTCGAAGTGGCGGTTCCACGCCGACCGGAGTCGTTCACTCCGTACAACTATCAGCGAGACATCCAATGCACAGAATCTTGGCGGCAGCACTCGTGGTCGTGGGCATCGCCCCAGCAATGTCGGCAGTGGCGGGTACGAAGACCGAGATCCTCTACGACAATTTCGACAAACCGGGCGGCTATTCGATGGCCGACTACGCCTCCAAGTGGTCGAACCGCTTTGGGCTCGGCGAGATGGCGTTGCCCGGCGGAGACACGCGCAACTTCAGCGGCGGCAAGTTCAACATCAGCGCGGCACCGTTCCGGACCGCCTCCGACTCCAAGACCCTCGACCACGGAAAGTACTTTGCGATCAGCACGCAGACGTTCGCGGTGCCGGCGCGCGGCTCGGTCACGTTCTCGGCGGTCATCGAAGCCAGCACGCCCGGCACGCAGGCCAATCGCGTGATCGAGGGCACCTTTGTGCGAAGCGGTCAGCCCTACAAGGCCACGGCGCTGCAGGGCCAACAGGCCGCCGCGGTGATGAACATGATCGACTTCACGACCGGGCAGTTGTTCGACTGGTTCGTTGCCGGCAACACCGCGTTCACGCTCATCGAGCGCCTGCCGTCGTCGAGAACGGGCTCGCCGCTGCCGGCGGGGCGCGATCAGATCTACACGCAGATCATCCGCGAGATCCCGATCGTGCCCGGACCGCACACGGTGGCTATCACCTACACGCGCCGCACGAACGGCTCCGGCGTCGAGTACTTCATCGACGGAATGCGCATTTCGACGGTCAAGAACGTCGGCGTGCCGTTGGAACTCCAGGGGTAGCCAGCCGGTACTTGGAATCGTCCCGTTGCCGGCAGCCTTCTCGAGGTTGGCGCGGGCGGTCGGGGTAAATCATCGTTACTGGCTCACGGCCTGGTGGGTGCTACGTGCGGTCGCCGTATTGCTGATGGTCGGGCTGGCGCTGAAATTTGCGCTGCATTGAACGCGCGAGTCCTCTGTCCAGCGTCGGCACCGGGTGCCACGCGGCGGAGCGACTCGTGGCTCGTCGAGGGACGGTCCGCGCTCCATCGGTCGAGATCCGCTCTCCGCCACGCGACAGCCCGCTTGCCGACTCTGACGGGGCGGGGGAACTCGTTCACGGCGATCATGCGGTAGATGGTCGAGCGGCCCAGGCCGGTCATCCGAACCACCTTGGGCATTCGGAGCAAGGGTGGCGGCACGCCCTCGTCGCTCGAGGGCTGGTGGGCGGCGTGAGAGACATATTGCATGGGCGCTCCGAGGCGGGCAGATGGAAAGACAACTTTAGGCGCCTGGGGCGATGGCAACGGTGACGAATTTGCGCTGAGATTCTGCAAGCGGATGGCTCCTTGACGCCGGCCATCATCTCCTGGCCTCCCTATCGGGCCTCCCAGCGTAGGCCATGGCCCGGTGTCGGATGTCCACTTCGAACATCACCATCTGCGCTTCCATTCATCTTCCATCTCGGTGAGCGATATTTCGGCAAGGATGGAATCGGGGCCGGCCCTTTCGCGGCGGCCGCACTCCTCTTTGTGCATTCCGAGTGACAGATAGATCAGCGCCGCTCGCGCGAGTTTGAGGATATGCAAGCCCCGACGCTCAAGGTCGTCTCGCGACACCGAGTGGGCAAGGTTGTCGAGGAACGGATCGCGCGCACTACCTGCAGCTGGTCCCGTCGGCACGATCATCGAGTGGACTTTGACGTGCTTGTGTTCCAAGTGATTGCGCAAGTCATGAAGGTCCCGGGCTTCGGACTCGGTCACGTCTTTGAAGTCTTTCTCGACCAGATCCTTGCTCAGCCAATACAGACCTCGAAACGGCCAGTTCTCGGAGTTCGAGAACTCCGCGCGCACGGGGCCGGACTCCTTGTCGCGCCATACGTGCCGGAAGGTGATCCGCTTCTCAGGAATGCCCAGCTTCATGTAGTGGTTCAAGAAGAAGGCGATCTTGTCCAGAAGTGAGTAGCTCATTCGGAACGCGATCTTCACCTGCTCGACCCCAAGACCGAGTGACGCGTAGTCGAGCGTGTTGTAGAGCAACACATCGCGGTCAGACAGATGTACCGCCTCTGCCTTGATGCCCTCGAAGTAGAGCCATCTCGCCGAAACGAACTCTTGCTTGAGTTGGTTGAAGAAACCCACGAGCACGGGAGGCTCACCAACCGCAGTGACAAAGTCCGGCAGCGTCAACACATCTCGGGCAGCGATCGAGTTAGGGCCGAGATCGTTCAAGGGATTCAGAAAGAGGGTCTCTCGCAAACACCACTTCCGATACCTGCGCTCGTCCTCCCCGTCCCCCAGTTCGAACTGGTCAGGGCGATAGTCCGCGGCAATCCGATCCAGGTCAAAGTGCCGTTCGATTCCCTGTGCAGCGTCCGCGAAGTAGGTACGCAAGCCTGGGTCGCCAAGCTCCGGGTGCTCATCGATGTGCTGTAGCGCCTCTGCCAGGTCCTTGTGAGCCTCGAACGCAAAGACGGCAGCGTGACCCGGATCGTAGAGAGCTTGGGCGTAGTGCATGAGGCCACGCCCGCGGTTTGCGCGAGCCATCCAGAACTTTGGATTTTCTCGGAGCGCTTTGCTCCACAGCATCCTCGCCTCGATGAAGCGCCCTACGGTGTCGAGTTGGTTTGCCAGGTTCGTGAGGATCTGGCACCTTCGAAGGAGAGGAAGTTCATCGAATGCCGGGCTGTTGCGCGCTCGGCGAAGGAAGAAGACCTGCTGCTGCAACTCTTCCTGATCCCAAGCCCACGCCGCCGAACGGTCTGAATGTCGAGTGCCTTGCCGATGAGCCCAAGCATTTGCCCTGAAATAGTCGAGGAGGATCCGCTGGCCGTCTGAGGTCAGTCGTGACTCGGTCTGCTCGCACCAGTTCAGAGCCCTCAATGTCAGCGAGAGGTCTCCTTGGTCGAGTGCGTGATCGACAAGTTGGGCGATCGCCTGCAAGGCGTCGTCGGGTGGCAGGCCGTCCAGCGTCGCAAGCGAGAGGACTTCTGCAATGTCTCTAGCCTTCTTCATGGTTCCTGTATGGATCAGGCACTGGGGCCCGCTGTCGATAGAGGTTCACCTCCAACGACTGGCCTGATCAGCTGGCTACTTGACAACACGATCGAACAAGCGTGTCGCTCACCAGTAGCTCAAGCGTGCGATCACAGAATCGCCCGGTAGGTGCCCAGCGCCTTGACGGTCTGCACCAGTCCCTGCCGAAGCAGTACATCGAGGTAGCGGTCGACGTCCAGCGGTGGATTCTTGAGCTGGGCGCGCTGGCGTTGCGCTGCTGCAATGACTACAGCCTGATCGAGGTCGAACAAGTTGTCGATGAAAAGGTCTGGGTGTTGGGCTTCGATGCCGTAGAGGGCGAGAGCGGTCGCTGGGAAGTCCTTCTCATTGAAAGTCACGATCACGCTGGCGTTGCATCGGATCGCGGCGGCCAGCACATGACGGTCATCGAGGTCCGGAAGGGTCAAGCCGGAGATCAGCGATTCATGGCCGGTCACAAGCCCGTCCGGGATGGCCAGGTCCATCAAGCCGGATGTTCGGTCGAGTTGGTCGCGGGTGAGGTCCGGCCGATTGACCCGCAGGTTGCGTTTCCACTCGTCGTGGATCTGCGGGCTCCAGCGTGCACGGAAGCGTCCCGACAGCCCGAGCCACATCAGGAAGTCCCGAAGTGGCGCGGGGTACAGGACGCAGGCGTCATAGACGGCCGTGAACGGCGAAGACCTCATTCGTAGCCCAGGGTCAGTTCCTGGGCCTGCTTCGCCAACTCAGCCATCGCGTTTTCACTGGCCTGGTCCCGGCGGGACTTGAACTGCATCAGGTCGGCGAAGCGCACGCGCCGATGCTTGCCGATCTTGTGGAAGGGAAGACCCCCTTCCTCCAGCAGCTTCACAAGATGCGGACGGGAGACGTTGAGCATGTCAGCCGCCTCCTGCGTCGTGAGCTCCGCATGGACCGGCACGACCTTGACCGCGTTGCCGTCCGCCAGCTCAGCGAGGATGTCGACCAGCAGACGCAATGCCGAGGTCGGAAGCTCCACCTGGTGGGCCTGGTTCTTGTCGTCGAAGATCTGGATGTGCTGGGTCTCGAACCGGGTTGCCAGAAACGCTGCCAAGGCGCGTTGACCTTGCACGGCCGCCTGCACCTCGCGTTCGGCGGGGAGCGTCATCTTGGTCAAAGCGGTGGCGGTCATGGCTAACTCCAGTGGGCCTGTGTGGACGCCCAGCGAGTATAAACGAAACAAACGAAAAACGTAATAAACGAAACGAAGGCCCAATCGAGAGCCTTGAACACCCTCCTGTCCTTGGACCCGGTCGCTCAGCCGGCGCAGTAGGGCGCGGCCCGTGATGAGTGCGAGGTGCACAGCCTGAACGTGCCGTGGTCCTCGTCGAAAGGCCGGGGAGGGCGCCGCCGTGTGCAGCATCTTGAACAGGCCGTTGAGAAAATTCTTGCCGCCCGCGGTCCCATTCGTTTCGATCCTTGGACAGGAATTCGCGTTCGCTGCGGCGATACACCCCGTCTAGCGTGGTGCGTGGTTGCTCGAGATGCTGGAGTCAGTGGAAGTCGCGCAGGAGCGGATGCGTCCCGTCCGGTTCGGGCAGGTCGGTCGGAGTGATCGCCTGGTCGGCGCAGAACGCGGCGGCGCTCCGGATGAGCGCCTGCGTTCGCGCCTGCTCGGACGGAAGGCCCGTGAACGTCAGCGCTGCCGCCCGGCGCATCCACCGGTCGAGCTGGCGGAACTGCTGTGCGTCGCTCTGATGGTTGATCGTCAGCATGTAGCCGTTGTCGAAGAAGCGGTTCGGCCGCTGGAACCAGAAGCGGAACGCGGCCGCGAACTGGTTCGGGGCCAGAGCCGGGATCGCGGCCGGCGTACCTTCGACTTCCTTGCGCACGACCCACTCGACATGGTCCGCGACGAGCTCGTCGACGTAGGTCGCCATCACTCCGGCAGTCGGGTTGACCAGCGTCGACATCGCCTGTGATGCGTCCGGATCGGCGAACGACGCCGGATCGTCGTTCGGCGACGACTCCAGCGCCTTGATGAACGCGAGGTTGCGCACGTGGGTCAGCTCATGGGCGAGCACGTCCTGGATGCTCTCGAGCGCCGTCTGAACCGTACCGTCGGGCAGGGGGTGACGCGTGACCGCCTTGCCCAGGATGACATTGTCGTTGACAAGCATGAAGGTGTGGATCACCCCGCTGCGGTGCGTGAACTCGATGGTCACGCCGTGCGCGGGCAGGTTCGCCTCGGCTGTATTGCTCGTGAAGAAGTCGTCGGCGTTGACCT
This sequence comes from Burkholderiaceae bacterium, assembly GCA_035554275.1. GTDB lineage: Bacteria > Pseudomonadota > Gammaproteobacteria > Burkholderiales > Burkholderiaceae_C > LMDS01. Next base: position 19,648 of record DATMIN010000598.1, on the reverse strand, counting down.
GCGTCCCGTTGGGCAGCGGCTGCATCGGCGCAGCGTCCTTGATGAAAGGCGCGCGCAGATCTTCTGCGCGGCTGCCGGCCACGATCCCGAGCAGCTCCCGCGAGTTCAGGACCGTAAGCGCGAAAAGCCCGATGTCGTGCCGCCAGGAGTCCAGCGGCGCGCCGATGAAGCCCGCTAGCTCGATGCCGACGAACGGTTCCACGCGCCGGGAGACAACGAGCGGGCTGAACTCCCGGAATGTCGGGTCCAACTCGGGCGGGTCGAAGAAGAACTCGTCGTCGAGCCTCAGCATCGTCCCAGGCCCGACGACAGGATCGTTAGGCGAGAGCCCGCGATCGGTCTTGTACGCGGTCACGGCCTTGGCCGTATTCGGCCCGAATGCGCCGTCGAGGCCGTCAGGCCCAACCGAGAAATCGAGATCGACGAGTGCGGCCTGGACGCGCTTGACGGACAGTCCGCTCGCGGGCGCGCGCATCTGGCGCACGTTGTCTGCGCACTGCTGCAGGAACGTGTCGCCAGCGAAGCGGGGGCATTTCAGAAACGGCATCGTGGACCTCTCACGGCATCAGCTCCAGCGTGTCGAAGTAGACCGTGCGGCGGTTCATCGGCCGGTCATGCCCGGACCCGTCGGCGGGCCACGTCTCGTACTCGTGCACGGCAACACGGAACGGGCCGCGCGCGGGGTCGGTCGGGACGTCGACCCAGCCGCGCCACAGGAGGCTCGTGTCGAGGCCCGTGTCGTCGGGGGTCGTGACGCCCGGGACAGTGATCCACGCCAGCTCGTCGGGAAGTCTCGGCTGGCGCTCCTGCACGAAGACTTCGACGGTGCTGCCGGTGTGGCGAGCGGCCGCGGTACCGCGGTAGGAAAAGCCGCTGACCGTGATGTGGTGACGGCCGGGACGATCCTGCCCGTGGGTCACGATCAGCGCGCGGTCGGGCGCGAGCTGGGCGAACTCGAGCAGCACGACGGGCGACAGCTCGGCGCCCGGCACCGCATGGAGCTGACAACGGGCGAGCGCGAGGCGCACGAACGGCCGATACGTCGTGCCCGGGTCGATCTCGACGTCGCAGAACCAGAGGTCGCGGGCCTCGTCGAAGTCGACGCGGTGCGTCGCCGCGTGAACCGGGTGCGCGTCGCCGAGCTCCGGCAGCGTCAGCGGCCCCGCAACCTCCACGGCCGCCGGGAATTGCATGAGCGGCTCCGTGGCGAGCCGTGTGCTGTCGACGATCGGGTCGCGACCCCATTCGGTGACGAAGTGGCGCAGCTCGCGGCGCGCGCGCTGGTCGAGCACCCGATCGTGCACAACGACCGCGAGCCGCTCCTCCTCACCGGAGGAGAACCACGGCCGCGCCAAGTAGATCCGCAGCCCTCCGCCGCGGCGGCGGCTCATCCGGATTCCGGTCTGAGTCTGGCGCTCCCAACCGAACGTCGGAACAGCGTAGAGCGGCTGCGGCGCCGCCGGCCGCGTCGATGCAGGCACGTCGACGACGATCTCCTCGCCCATCCGCGTAAAGTCGCCCGCGTCGCCGGGCGGGAAGTACTCGCGAAAGCGCGTCGTTGCCCGCGTCATGTAGCGCACCATGCGGTGACGCGTGTCGTGGAACTCGTGGCGCGGACTGGATTCGCTCGTGAAGCGGATGAGGTCCTCGTCGGAGCGGTACAGGCCGACCGGCCGGTTGCCGGTGCGCAGCACGATCGCGTCGCCAGGGGCCGGCAGCTGGTTGACGACGAGCTCGTCGGCGAACGCCTCGTGGGCCACGGCGAGGTCGGGCTTCTTGCCGTCGTCGAGGTCGACCGGCTCGGTCCACGACGCGAGCAGCTCGATCCGCGACGTGCTCCTGCCGTTGACGGCCAGCGCGCCGGTGAACCGCGTCGCGGTCGCGCCCGGGGCCCGCTCGGCGTGGAGGTGGGCAAAGCGCGGGTGGCCGATCGGCTGGCGCACGGCGCTGACGAGCACCAGCTCGTGAGGCGGCGTCAGCATCCAGTGCCCGCCCTGCAGCGCACGCCGCGCCGCTTCGTCGAGCTCGCCGGACAGCCGCAACAGCCGCGCCGGATCCGAGATGCGCAGCTCGTCGACCCAGTCGCGCAGCCACGACCAGACGGCCATGAGCTCGAGGTCGTCCTCGGTGATCCAGCAGCTGATTGGGACCTTCACGACGGCGCCCTTGGTCAGCTGCACGGTCAGCACCCGCGTCGCCGCGTTCCACTTCGGCGGGCCGTCACCGTCCTCCAGCGCCAACCGCAAGCCCACCGCCGCGGGCCAATCGTCCTTGAATGCAAACGGCAGCAGAGTGGCGGTGCCGGCCGGCGTGCCCGGCAGGTCGCGCAGCGCAACGCCGCGCGCGAGCGGGTCGGGGATGTACGGGACGATGACCTCGTCGGCGGACGCGATGATGACTTTCTTCCCCGGATCCTCGGTGAGCGTCGCGCCGTCGCGGTCGCGCAGCTCGCCGTAGAGGTTGGTACGCGGCAGGCCAGCCGCGTCGTCGAGCGAGCCATGGGCCTCGGCGAGCGCGACGCTCGCACGCGGCGGGACGAGCTGCCGCTCGCCGCCCGCCACGCTCGCGGCACCGTCCTTCGCCTCTGCGACGTTCTCGGTGCGCAGGACCATGCGGTCGCTCGCCTCGCCTGCGTTGGCGACCGGGTCGAGTGCCTTGCGCAAGACGAAGATCGGCGCGGGGACCGGCTCGAAGCGGCGGTAGACGAGGTTATGGCCGGCAGGCTGCGCCTCAGCGTCGGGCGCCGCGTCGAGCGCAACGACGTTTCCGGCGAGGTCGAGCGCGCGGGCGCGCACTCGGTAGCCGTGGCCGAAGCGCAACGTCGGCAGCGTGCCGGGCTCGACCTTCCAGTCGATCGAGATGCCGGCGCTCGTCAGTGGTTCGTTGCTGGGCAGCTTGGGCGGGGCTGCGGGGTCGGCCTCGTGGCTCATCGCCTTGCCCGGGCGCGGTGCGACAAGGCTCCAGCCATCCCAGCGCGCGACCGACTCGTGCAGCCGCAGGATCGGCTTGCCGGCCTCCGGCTGATGCGCGGTGACCGCGAGTTGAACGAAGCCCTCGTCGTGCACGGTCCGGTCGAGCGTCGCGTCGTGCGTGAAAGCGTACTTGCCGTAGCGAGCGCACAGCGACCGCCACTGGCGCTTGCGTTCGTCCCACACGTCGATGACATAGCCCCGGATGAGCTGCTCGGCCGTGAGCGTTGCCGTGCCCGCGAGGAGCCGCTGCTCGGCCTGGTCGGCGCGGGCCAGCCACTGTGAGAGATCCCCGGCGCGGTTGTCGTGCACGATCGACAGACCGCCGCTGCGCAGCGAAGGCAGCGCTGCGGTCATGGAAGCGTCTGGCGCGGGAAGCCGAGCGCGCTCACCGAGAACATTGCGCAGACCGTCGAGCTTGAGCAGCGCGCCGTCGACGTCGACATCGACGAGTGTGTAGCTCTCGCTCACGAGCGGCAGCAGCCCGCCCCAGCGTCCGGTCTCGTGCGGGACCGCGACGAAGCGCTCGGGGTCGAGTTCGGCCAGCACGCGGGGGCACAGGTCCGAGGCGCGGAAATGCGGACGCACGCCGATGAGCGTCGGCGCGAAACTGCGCGGCGCCTCGTCGGGGAGCACGACGTCGACGATGAGCCCGAGCGCGCGCAATAGCGCGGTGTGGTCGCCAAGCGAAGAGACCAGCGTGTGGAAATCAAGCAGGTGCGCAAGATCCGCTCGATCGGGCCACGGCTCACCCGCCTGCGCCGCCGGGATGTTGCGATGGAAGGCGACCGCCCGCTCGAGAATGTTCGTCAGGCTCTCATGCGAGTTGGCGCCGGCGATCTCGCGCACGAGGCGTCCGAAGTCGTTGTGGCGCGCGATCGGCGGGCCGCCCGCGTGCTGGGCTGCAGTCGCTCCATACAGGTTTCGCAGCGCGCGCATGCCCTCGCCGACGCCGTAGGAAAGCAGCTGGTGCTGGGCGTAGTCGTCGGGCTCGAAGGCTCGGACGGCGGTGCGGTCGGCTGGGAAGACCGCCTTCCACAGCGCCGACTCGAGCACGCTCGCATCGCGTGCCGTGACCGGGAGTTCCGCGCCGCCCGCGAATTGCACACGGATCGACGGCAGCAGCGCCTTGACCGTCGCGGGCCAGTCCACGAACGGCGCGAACTCCGACAGCAGCGCGTCCGTTCCGTCGGCGCGGCGCAGGCGCGGCGAGACGAGGACGGAGAGGACCGGCTTCGCCCCAGGGCCGAGCAGCCCGGCGGGGACGGGCGTCCACATGACGGTGATGGGATCGGGCGTCATGCTGCGAACGCGTTGCGGTACTCGGCCCAGTCGCCCGGTCCGATGAGATCGGCGAAGGTCGGATCGCCGGCACTGCCGCCGAACGACCGCCTGCAGCGTAGAGATACGCTCTTGGAGATGAGCTTGAGGTCGACCTTGACCGTGAGCGACGCCTCGCCGGTGACCTTGCCGGTGCTGTCCTCGTAACAGATCGAGAGCATGAAGTCGACGGACACCGACACGAGCCCGAGCACCTCTACCGATCCGCTCGCCCGGAAGTAGCCGCACAGCGTGAGCCCGGCCGTTATCTCGTAGCGGAAGTAGATGCCCGCCATGACGGTCACGCCGCCGCTGGCGACGACGAGGTCGATCGAGAAGCTGCCGCCGAACTCCAGCGCGCCCTCGATGAGCTCGATGCCGTCCGTCCCGGCGCCGATTGCGAGGAAGGCGCCGCCGCCGAACAGCGAGACCGTCAGCACACACGGGTGCTCGCGTGAGCTGAACGCGAAGCGCAGCCGCGCGGGGGCGCCGGTGAACGGCAAGTGCAGCGATCCGCCCAGGCGCAGGTCCTGCAGGCTGAATACGCCGACCGCGAGCGGCGGAATCGCGAGCGCGTAGCCGACGCCCAGGCCGGTCGCCGTGAGGTCGATCGACGGGCCGGCGCTGAGCCCGTCGGCTGGCAGGATCTTCTGCAGCTCTCCAACGAACGACAGCGGCCCGCCGAACTCGAGCGGCGGGGTGCGCAGTGCCACCCGGATCTGTGGTTTCTGCCCGGGCAGCAGCTCGCAACGCAGCTCGTCGAAGGTCACGGTGATCCAGGGGTCTTTGCCCGGGATCCCGAGCCGCAGGGCTCGCAGCGTGGCGCTGACCGTCGCGCCCGGCGCCGCGCCCGGCCCCGCGGCGAGTTCCGCGTGCAGCTCGAGCGAGGCTTTGCCGGCCGGCGGAGCGAGCCAGGCGATGACGCCGTGGTCAGTGACCTTCGGCGTCCAGTCGATCCTCGTCACCATGCGCAGACCCTCGCGCTCGGTGACGATGCGCGGCATCTGCACCGGGTCCGGGCCGCCGGCCGCGTCGATGAGGTCCGAAAGCGAGACGCCGCCGAGGAGCTTGGCGTCTCCGAAGAACGACGTCGGGTCGAATGTGCCGCTGACGAGCTTGTCGACGTCACCGAGCGGACCGCGCAGCCGGCTCAACCCGTCGACTGAAATGCTCGGTGTAACGAGGCCAGACGCGCGATCGGCCGGGAAGTCGAATGGCAGCTTGCCTCCGACCGTCCTGGCAAAGACCTCGAGATGGTTGGCGACCGCGTCGAACGCGTGGTCGAGGTAGTGGTCGTGGTAGGCGACCGTCGTTGCCGGGGACTGGGCGAGCGTCGTCAGCGCGGGGATCCGGACCGTCGCCCGGGCGAGCGCCGGCACCACGCCCGGCCATGAGCGCCGCCCGGTCGCGCCGCCCGGACGGTGCTTGACCGGGCCCACCTGGGCGGTGAGTACGAGCGTGTCGGTCGCCAACTCGCCCTGCCCGCCGGCCAGGGCGCCGCTTCCGGGGACGAAGGCGATGCGGCGGCCCTCGACGTCGGCGTCGCGCGCATTCGCGCGTGCGGGATCGGCGTAGATCGCTGCGGCGAGCGACTGGTCGGGCGTCGGGTCGAAGACCAGCTGGGGGATCGCGACGCCGCCAGCGCCCCGGGGCACGTGCGGAAGCGGCGTCGGCATGTCTTGGAGGTCGACGAACAGGCAGGCCGCGTGAAACGGCACCGTGTGCCCGTCGTGGTCGTCACCATCGAGTGCGAAGGGGTAGAACGCGCCCGCGCTGCGCACCCAGAACGTCCCGGTCGTGTTCGGTTCGTGCGTCGGCGTGTCGATGTTCGGTGTGACGTGCGTGACGAACCGGACGACGGGTAACGGGAATTCGCGGCCGCCCGCGTCATAGTCCCCGGAGGCGTAGGTGCGCTCAAGCTGGCGGACGATGATGTAGAAGCGGCGGCGCAGCGCGGCGACGGGATCGCTGCCGTCCGCTTTCAGGCCCTCGACCTTGCGCTCGGAGATCTTCACGACCGCGGCGCGATGGCCGAACGGGAAGAGGATGCCCTCGCGGACGATCTTCACTTCGTGGTCGCGGCCCTCGGTCGCGCGATGTCGCCACTCCGACAGCGAGATGAGCGAGGTTCCGCGCCACATGCCGACCGAGCGCAGCCAGCCGCCGGTGGCGCTCAGCATGAGCTGCTCGGCCGTGATCGGCGCGGTGTCCGTCGCGGGGCGTGAGCCGAGCGCGAAGTTCGCGGACTGGTGAACGATCCCGTGGCGATCATCGGCGTCCATAGGGAACGTCATGTCGCGGGGCGGGTGGTCGGTCGGGACGACGCGCACGTCAGGCGACCAGACGGCGCGGACTGACCCCGCGTCACCGGTCTCGGGGGCGTCCTTCGACGGCCGCAAGCGCGTGTGCCACAACTCGACGCGCCCGCTGTGCTCGACGGGCTTGGTCGCATGGCGCCAGACCGCCGTCTCGTCGGGGGACAGGAGCAGCCGGTAGGGCAACTCGATCGCGGTCTCGTGCCCCGCGAGCGGGCGCAGTGGGGGCGCGGGCACGGGCGCGGCACCGCGGGGCAGCGCCGCCGGGGCGAGGTGCGGCGACCAGCTCTCCCAGTCCAGCAGCGCCTCGAGGGTCAGCGGGATCCGATTGACATGACGATGGACCCGGAAGGCGAGCCGGCTCGGCTGAGCGAGCCGGGCCGTCGTCGGCACGACGATCGGCTCGGGCCCGGGCGGCGCAGGGGCCGCCGGATTCTCGTCGAAGACCTTCTCGATCAGGGACTGCGGCGGGAACCGCACGACGACGTAGGCGTCCTCGTCGTCGGTCTCGCGCATGAGGATCGGCCCGTCGGGGTCGTCCACCGGGATGAGGTTGATGAACGAGAAGTGCAGCAGCAGCATGTCCTGTGCGCGCGCGACGTCGACTCCCCACCGCTCGGGAGGCGTCGGCGGCGCGGCCGGATCGTGCGGGAACAGATGCACGAGATGGCTGAGAACCCCCTCAAAGGTCGTCAGTACTTGCTCGAAAACGTTGCTTCGCTCGGGCATGGGGAGGTCTAGTTGTCACCGCTCGTTGACGGGATCGGTGTCTTCGCTCGGCTTCGCACAACCGGTTCCGGGGGGCCGGCGCTACCAGGGCACGTGCTCATCACCGAGTTCAATCGGTGACGGGTCGCCTTCGCGCAGCTTGAACTTATAGCCATCCTTGCGGCGCTTCTTCAAGAACGGCGCGAGCGAGTCGTTGGCGGCGCTCCACGGCGTACCATGGGCTTCAAAGTACGCCTTGCGCGTCTGGTCGATCTCGTCGACGGAATAGGTCAATGTGATCGTGTAGTCACTGCCCTTGCCGCGCGAGTGGGTGAGCCATTCGAGGGTCTCACGGTCCGGGTTCCCGTACTTCCCGTTGCCCGAAAACACATAGTGGCGAGCCACGATCTGATCGAAGAAGGCTTCCTCCATATTTCGGCTGCTGCCGTGGTGCGGAACCTTCAAGAGGTCGACCTTCAGTGGGGTGGTCTTGAGGACGCCCGCGACCTTGAGCCCTTCGATGATCTTGTCTCCGCGTGCATCACCGGTAAAGAGAATCGACGCCTGGTGTGCACCCGTCCCGAAGGTGGCAAGGCACACGATGCTCGAAAGATTCGGGACGCTCTTGTCCGCATAGGCGGCGACAACGGCTTCAGCCGTCAGCCCCTTGTCTTTGATGTACTTGTCGAACTCCGTCTGTAGCGCCTGGATGTCGAGCGGCAGGGGCCCTACCGCGAGGATGCTCAAGTCGGCGATGGTCACAGCGGCTTTCGAGGACGCCGTGACCAACGTTGGCTTGCCGTTCTTGTCCACGAATGGGGAGTTCAGCGTCGCGGTTTGTTTGGCGTCGAAGAGCGCGCGATGGTCATTCCGCAGGTCCCTGCCGTCTGCCTGACTCGCCAGCACCGACGCCACGTCGTGGGAGACCTGCGCTGCTTCGTTGCTTGCCAGCCCTTTGGCGGCAAACTCCGTCTTGAGCTTGCTCTCGAGCGCGGGGCTCGGCTCCCCGCCCACGGCAGCGACCAGGCTCGCCGGTAGTTGCTTGTAGTACTTGTCGATACCGTCATTCAGCACGTCGTTGAACGTGTTGTGCCACAGCCGCTTCAACTGGAACGCTGACTGCTTGCCGGCATCCACGTCCGCGCGAACCTCGGCGAACAGGTCCGTGATGCCCACGATGTGGTCGCCGTCGATGTGACTGACCATCACCAGCTCGATCGGAAGTCTCTTCTTTCCGCTCTTGGCAAGATAGTCGAGCAGACGCTTGCGCAGCTGTTTCTTGTAGGTTCCGCCGGGCCCCCCGTCTATGACCGCCAGCTTCGGCGCGGCGGCGCTTCCCCAATGCAACAGCAAGCAATCCCCCTCGGATGCGGGCAACGGTTCGAGCGACAGCAGCATCACGCCCTCCTTTGATGATCAGACGGATTGCAAGGCACGCAAGACGTCGACCAATCCATGTCCTTGAAAATAGTGCTCTCTTCCAAGATCGGTGGCTGTTTCGCACAGGATCGATTTGATGCGCGCGGAATCCCCCGCCAACTCTGGGTAGCGCGCGAGCAGCATGGCCGCCGCGCCACTGACAAAGGGCGCGGCCATGCTCGTGCCATTCTTTCGTCCGTCGATGTCGCCGGGCAGCGGAGCAAGGATCTTCTCGCCCGGGGCCAAGAGGTCGGGCTTGATTCTTCCGTCGCCGGTCGGTCCGCGGCTCGAAAAGAAGCTGACACCATAGGTATGTGGCTGGTCACGATGAGTAGATCCGACCGTTATGACCTTGTGCGCGTTGCCGGGGTCGGTGATCGAGCAAAACACGAACGTTCCAAAGCCGCTCTCCTGCTCGTTCCAGCCGCGGTTACCGGCTGCGGCCACCACCACAACGCCGGAATCCGAGAGCCGGTCGGCTGCGACGCAGATCGGTGTGGCCCCGCATCCGTAGTTCTTCACTTCGTGAGGAATGGACAGACTGATGTTCGCGCCGTGAATTACGGGTTTCCGAAGGCCCGCTTTGTCGTTCAGGTATTTGATGAATTCCAATGCCGCGAGCACCGCCGCCTCGGATGCGTCCAAGCTCGTGTCGTGGATCACCCGAAAGTCGATCAGGTTGATGTCGGGACACACCCCGGCCATGACCTCGTCAGCGACCACGTTCGCGGCGGCAGTCGCCTCGCGCCAATCGGCGCCTAGGATTCCAGCCACGTGCGTTCCGTGATCGGATGAGAGGTGCCCGGCCTGATCCGCCGGGATCCGAATGATCGGTTCGATCAGGCTCCAGTCCGGAACCACCTGCTCGTCGAGCTGACGGGCGATCACCTCGAGATTCTTCCTCGCGAGTTCACGGTAGCTCGGCGAAGGCACTCTGCCGGGAGCGCCGTCGAGTTGTGCGACCAAGGCAGCGATGTACTGTGTGCGCCCGGGCGAGTTGTCCAGATCCAGTGTCATGTCGAAACTTCTGATGCGCTCGATCTGCGTGAAGTCGTAGGTCTTGCGCACGCGGGAGGGTTTGACGCCCGCCGTGGCCGGCGCGGCGTGATCCACAAATGCGCTGTGGCCGGCATCGATCCCCGAATCGATGATGGCCCAGGTCACGTCCTTGCAACTCAGCCGAAAGAGAAGATTGGCAGCATCGGCCTTGATCGCACGCGATCCGTCTGCGACCGCGAGAGTCGCCCTCCGGTTCAGGAACGCGCGGTGAATGAGAACCGGAGGCGCCAGCGTGAACGCGGGCGCCGCTGGCGCCGTCATCCTCACGCCCGTGCGCTTTCGCGTGGTCTGGTCACTGAGCGCTACCACGGCCGGCTCCAGGAGTCGTGAGACCTCGGCGATCGCTGCGTCGGTCACGGCTCCAGCGTTGTCAACGACCCAGCGCTCGAAAGCGCTCGCATCCCCATCGAGCTTCCGCGGATCCAGCTTTGCGACGGCGTCAATGATTTTCGGATCGAGCCGGGCGGCCGTGAAAAGTCCGATGAGTGCAGCGACCGGAGCGGCCTCGATGACTCGTTGGCGCGCGAGGTCTTGGACAGTGCGGGAGGGAGAGGAACGGCGCAGCCTTTCGGGCTTCCTGTGACCGAGTACGTACATGACCTGTTCGCGGAGCCTAGGCACAAGGTCCTGCGAGGCGGCGGCCCGGAGTTCCAGCAGGTTCATGTCGTGCCACCAAGACGTCAATGGCATCACGACACGCAGCAGTTCGTCTAGGTAGATCGTCGCGGCCACATAGCCTTCCATGGGCGACACGCTGGGCGGCTCCTTCGCTGCCGATTGTTTGTGCTGTCGCCGGTATTCGGTGAGGCTCTCGTGCAGACATGCGCCGAGTTCGATGGCAGTCGTTCCCTGGGTGGGAGCCAGCAGCAGACGGTGCGCCACATCGGGCTTCATGCCGAATGCAACCCACACGTCCGTGACGATGCCACCGTCTTGCGCCAATCGCTCGACGTTGTCGGGGCGAGTCTTGCCAAGGAGAAAGTATTCGACGACGAATTGCGGAATTGCCTTCACCAGGAGCCCTCCCCTTAGCGGCCCAACTTCGAGAGGGGCCGCTGGCCCATCCTGCGGATTGAACGACTATTGTGGGCGCCGTGTTCCGAAGTGCGTCATCCCTGTTGTGGAAGTGCACCCTTGTGGATCGCAAGTCACCCACGAGGTTCGATCGGGTTCCGGAGGCTCTCCGCTCCTCTTCGCCTCGGCGCATCGCGCCCGCGGTCGATGCTGGGCCGTTGCCCTTCGCACAACATCCTCAATCGAGATGAGCCAGAGAGCCGGCTGACCCCGAAGACATAGCTGGTCCTGAAGAGCGCAAACGTGGAGCGTGCGCGCAAGAAGACTCACGACCCCGTTGAGCAGGGCTTGCCACGCGTCGATGGCGGGGAAAGAATCATCGCAGCGTTGCGCTCACAGTAGCGCTTTGCGGAGGAAGCCAAATGAGCACAGAAGACCTCAGTGAAGCGCAGGGCGTTGCCGAATCGGGGCGTGGCAACCCGACGATGCCCGAGTTCGACTGCGACCTTGTCATGAAGGGCGGCATCACCAGCGGGGTCATCTATCCGCGCCTTGTCGCGAAACTCTCCAAGCGCTATCGCTTTCGAAATATCGGAGGGACTTCAGCTGGAGCCATCGCCGCAGGCGCTTGCGCGGCCGCGGAGTTTCGGCGCGCCATGGGTAGCGGGCAAGGCTTCGTCAGCCTGGCGGCTCTTCCCGAAGAATTGAACGACCAAGCGAACCCGACCGGTCGAACCAAGTTGTTCACGTTGTTTCAGCCGGCACCCCCATTGCGTCGGCACTTCGCGGCCCTTCAGACGGCACTGAACAAGAAGCCGTTGGCCGCGGTCGTCGCGATTGCGATTGCGATGCTGCGGATGCAGTGGGGCCTGGTAGCGCTCGGCCTTCTGATCGGAGGGCTGCTGTTGGCTCCACTTTTCGCGGCCCTGGACCCGGGTTTGGGCTACGGGACGTGCGCACTATGGGCTGTGTCCTGCATGGTGCTTGCTGCCTTTGCTGCGATGCAGCTGGCAAAGTCACTTTCCAGTGCACAACGACGGCCAGCGATGCTCTGGGCTGCATGCGTGTTGTTGGTACCTGCGCTCGCCCTTGCATGGGCATCAGGGTGGTCGCTGAGTTTTGTCCGGCTTGCGGTCTCCGGCAGCGCATTGATCATCTTGTTGATGGTTCTCGCGTTGCTGCTGTTGGCGGTTGCAGCACGCTTCCTGCTCGGGCTTCTAACAGGCCTGCATGCCAACGGATACGGATGCTGTAGCGGAAAGACGCCGGCAGATGGCTCAGCAGACCTCCCGGCACTCACGGACTGGTTGACCAACTACTTCAACGAGCTGGCCGGTCTGCCTGCCGGTGAGCCACTGACCTTCGGCCATCTGTGGGGCACAAATGATCCAAAGGAGCCTCGTCGGATCAACTTCGAGGTCATGACGAGCGCAATCAGCCAGCAGATGATCTACAGCATCCCGTTCCGAGACGGAACGCCGACATTCCTCTACGACCCGGTGGAGTGGGCAAGACTGTTCCCGACGTCGGTGATGGAATGGCTCGACCGCGCGCTCGCGGCGAATCCAAATGGCGACAGCGACCACGGGTTTCCGGCTGGGGTGATCGTCCAGAACGCAGAAGGGCGACCGCTGAAGGCGCTGCCGAGGCGTGCGGATCTTCCCGTGGTTGTCGCGGTCCGCATGAGCCTCAGCTTCCCGATTTTGTTGTCCGCCGTGCCGCTGTACTCGATCGATTGGAGCCGGACCAGGAATCAAGAGTGCAAAGTACAGGTCGAGAGGCAGATTGCGAGTCACGAACCGGTCAATTCGGTGTTCACTGCAACGCGAGTTTGGTTCTCCGATGGCGGCATTGGCAGCAACATGCCTCTGCAGATGTTCGACTCGCTTTTGCCGAGTCATCCGACCTTTGCGGTCAACCTCAAGGCGGTGCATCCGGACTTCGGCATCGTGAAGCCCGAGGTGCCCGACAACAATGGCGGCCGGATTTACCTGCCCGTTAACAACAGCGGTGGCGGACTACGCCACTGGCCCGAGCCCCGTGACGACAAGGCGATTGGTGGCTTGGTCGGGTTCGTCATGGGCATCGTCGACACGATGCAGAACTGGCGTGACGAGATTTTGTTCCCCTATCCAGGATTTCGTGACCGCATTGTTCAGATCAGCCAGGCTGCGGCCGAGGGTGGTCTCAACCTCGACATGCCCAAAGAGAGCATCACCGCACTCGCCAACGCAGGCGAAATGGCAGCCGATCGGCTCATGGACCGATTCCATCCGGCGGGCGCCGAGAGAGGCGCCGGATGGCGCAACCACCAGACTGTTCGACTCAGAACTTTCCTGGGTATCGCGCAACCGGCGATGGCGGGACTGGCCGACACACTGGCGCACGGCCCTTGGCGAGGCTACGCGTCGACGATCAATGCGTATGACGGGGCACAGCATGAACTCGCGGATGAGTTCATCGTTGGGTGTGCACGCTTGGGGTCGCTCGAGCATGGAACGAAGTCGCTCGAGAGCGGGGCATTGAAGCCCGTGGCAGAAATTCGGATATCACCGCGGATCTAATAGTTCGCTGAACCGGTGTTGGCGTCGGCTCGCCCGACTGGACCAGCGCCTGCGGCGCTGGTCCCTCGTGATCACTTTGACCGTCTCCGTATGCCTAGCCATGCCCACAGTCCTATTCCCATCCATAACATGAGCGATGGATCGTGTCCGGCCATTCACGGGGCCAGCTCACAGAATGGCCCGACCGGAGCGCTGGACTGAGCGTCTCTTGCCATGCTATTTTCGAGGGTGAAGTCGTTCGTCTATTTGGGGCGCCTCGCCCTTGAACCCGCGACCCTCTTGGTTCTACGCCGATTAGGGGAACAGATAGGGGAACAGCGCGTAGTTACAGGATGTAACTGCAAGCTATGGCGCCGGTCCCAGGGGTGGTTTCAAACTCCTCCGGGCGCCACTTCTTGATCCGGTGCAGTCTCGAGCGATCCCGATTCGACTAGGAATGAATCGCCATCTCCGGTCGCGCGCGGCACAGGTAGTGCGCGTGCCTGCGCAGCAGCACGGCCAGGTGCGCGGCGCCCGGCAGCATCGGTGAATCGCGCAGCCGGTAGAGGCTGACGACGTAGCGCGGTAGCGCTTCGCGCACGTCCAGCACCCGCAGCGAGGCACCGAAGCCGAGGTGATCGACGAGTTGGCGCGGCAGCGCGCACAGCAGGTCGCTGCCCTCCAGCAGCGATTGCAGTGCCCAGGTGATGTCGCACTGGACGACATGCTTGGGGGTCGGCAGGCCGTGCTGCCGGAAGGCGTCGAAGATCGCCGCGCCCGGCCCTTGCGTCGCCGGGCCGGTGACGGCCCAGTCGCCATCGACCAGCTCGGCCAGCGAGCGCGCCGCGGCGCGCGGGTGCCGCTTGCGCGCGACGATGACCACGTCGTTGTAGAACAGCGGCTCGTTGATCAGGTCGCCGGCCAGCCCCTGCGCCGGCACCGGGCCGATGGCCAGGTCCATGCTGCCGTTGCGCAGCCGCGGCACGTGCGCGTGGTACAGGCCACCGACCAGGCTGACGTTGACGGACGGAAACTTCTTTCGGAACTGGGCGATCACGCCGGGCACGATCGTGACGCCAGGCGTCGGCGACGCGCCTACCGTCACCGCGCCCTCGTGCCGGCCGCGCAGCTGTGCGATCTCGTCGCTGGCCTTGCGCGCCTCACTGTCGATCAGCCGCGCGCGCTCGAGCAGGGTGCTGCCGTAGTCGGACAACACCACACCGCGCGCGCTGCGCAGCAACAGCGGCACCTGCAGCTCGGCCTCGAGCTGCGCCACGCTCTTGGCGAGCGCGGGCGCCGAGACGCCGAGCGAGCGGGCGGCGGCGCGCATGCTGCCGTGTTCGGCCATCGCGATGAAGTCGCGCAGCTGGTTCAGTTTCATCGGCTCGGCTGAGGGTTTGAACGGAGTGAACCAAAGGTTTGCACACGGTCGTTTCGGCGTCTATCGCGATCGACCCTGGCAACCTATCGTGCGGCTCTCTCGACCCGACTCGCGAATTCATGCCGACGCCCCCTCGCCAAACGCTCTCGCACCTGCGCGTGCTCGACCTGACCCGCGTGCTCGCGGGCCCCTGGGCGACCCAGCTGCTCGCCGACATGGGCGCCGAGGTGATCAAGGTCGAACGGCCGAAGACCGGCGACGACACGCGCTCCTGGGGCCCGCCGTTCCTGCGCGACAGAGAAGGGCGCGAGACTGCCGAATCGTCCTACTTCCTGAGCGCGAACCGCGGCAAGAAGTCCATCACCGTCGACCTCGCGAACCCCGAAGGCCAGGCCTTGATCCGATCGCTGGCGCGCGAGGTCGACGTGGTGGTCGAGAACTACAAGGTCGGCACGCTGGCGCGCTACGGCTTGGGCTATGAACAGCTCTGCGAGATCAATCCGCGCCTCGTCTACTGCTCGGTGACGGGCTTCGGGCAGGACGGGCCGTACGCCGCGCTGCCGGGCTACGACTTCGTGTTCCAGGGCATGGGCGGGCTGATGAGCATCACCGGCCTGCCCGACGGCGAGCCCGGCGCCGGCCCGGTGAAATGCGGCATCGCGATCAGTGACATCCTGGGCGGCATGTATGCGAGTTCGGCGGTGCTCGCGGCGCTCGAGCACCGGCATGTCAGCGGGCGCGGCCAGTACATCGATCTGGCGCTGCTCGACTGCGTGATCGCGCTGCAGTCGTACCAGGCGACCAACTACTTCCTCTCGGGCGAGACGCCGGCGCGCATGGGCAATGCGCACACCAACATGGTCCCGTACCAGGCCTTCGCGTGCCGCGAGGGGCATGTGATCGTCGCGGTCGGCAACGACAGCCAGTATCAGAGCTTCTGCAAGGTGATCGAGCGCCCCGACCTGGCGGCGGATGAGCGCTTCGTCCGCGCGGCGCAGCGCGTGCGCCACCGCGCCGAGCTGATCCCCATCGTCACCGAGGTGATGACGACGCGCACGATGGCCGATTGGATCGCGCGGATGGAGGCGGCCAACGTGCCGTGTGGCCCGATCTACGACATGGCCGAGGTGTTCGAGGACCCGCATGTCATCGAACGCGGCCTGCGCCGCACGCTGCCGCACCCGTTGGGCGTGGACATGCCGGCGCTGGGCAACCCGATCCGCTTTTCGGACACGCCGATCCGCATCGAGCGGCCCGCGCCGATGCTGGGGCAGCACACCGACGCGGTGCTCGGCGAGGTGCTCGGCCTCGGGCCCGGCGCGATTGCCGATCTGCGTGCGAGGGCGGTGCTGTGAACGCAACGCCGATCGCCCTGGCGAGCATCGCGCAAATCCGCGCGCAGGTCGGCCAGCCGGCCGTGCACAGCCCGTGGCTGACGATCGATCAAAGCATGATCGACCGCTTCGCCGAGGTCACGCGAGACCACCAGTGGATCCACGTCGACACCGCGCGCGCCGCCGCCGAGGCGCCGCTGGGCCGCACCATCGGGCACGGCTTCCTGACCCTGTCGCTGCTGAGCCATCTGTTCGCCGGCTGCTTCACGTTCCCGGGGCGCAGGACCAGCCTGAACTACGGCTTCGACCGCATCCGCTTCACCGCGCCGGTGGTTGAAGGTGCGCAGGTGCGCGCCGCGGTCACGCTGGCCGAGGCGGCCGACATCGGCGACGGCGAGGTCCGCTGCCACTGGGACTTGCGCATCGAGATCGCCGGCAGCGAACGCCCGGCGCTGGTCGCGCGCTGGCTGGTGCAGATGCGCTACGACGCAGCCGCCCGAGGATTCCGATGAACTCATCACCGCTGATCGTCGAGACCATCGGCCACACCGCGCTACTGACGCTGAACCGCCCGCAACAACGCAACGCGCTCGACATGACCTTGCGCGGGGCGTTGGCCGAGGCCATACCGCGGGTGCGCGACGACCCGCAGGTGCGCGCGGTCGTGATCACCGGCGCCGGCGGGCACTTCTGCAGCGGGGCCGACGTGGGTCTGCTGGCCCAGGCTCAGGCCGGCCCGCGCGACGTCTTCGAGGGCCGCGCGCGGGTGCGGCGCATGCAGCTCTGGTTCGATGAACTGGTCGATCTGGAGAAGCCGGTGATTGCCGCCGTCGCGGGCAGCGTTGCCGGCGCAGGCCTGTCGCTCGCGCTCGCCGCCGACATCGTGCTGGCCGCGCCGAGCGCGCGCTTCAGTGCGGTGTTCGCACGCATCGGCTATGTGCCCGACCTGGCCGCGATGCACCTGCTGCCGCGCGCGGTGGGCCTGGCGCGCGCGAAGGACATGGTGTTCTCGGCGCGGCAGGTCGACGCCGAAGAAGCTCAGCGCATCGGCCTCGTGCAGACGCTCCACCCGGCCGACCAGCTGCGCGACGCGGCGCTGGCGCTGGCCGCCCGCTTCGAGCACGCGCCACTCGGCGCGCTGGGCCTGGCCAAGCAGATGATGAACCGCGCGTTCGAGTCTGACCGCCGCACGGTGTTCGAGTACGAGGCGCTCGCGCAGGCTCTTTGCCGCGAGAGCGAGTTCCATCGCGACGCAGTCGCCCGTTTCGTCGATAAGCAGCCGCCGCGCTTCGACTGGGACCCGCAGTCCCCGCCGTCAACGACCTGAACCCGATCGAGCACCTGATGAACTTTCAACCGACCGACGACCAGCGCGCACTGCGCGAGGCGGCGCGCCGCTTCGCGCGCAACGAACTGCCGGCGCTGGCCAAGGAACTCGAGAAGCACAACGAGCCGGTGCCGCTCGCGTGGCGCCGCCGCTATGCCGAGCTCGGCTTCCTCGGCGTGAATCTGCCCGAGGCCTATGGCGGCATGGGCCTCGGGCACCTCGAGGCGCTGCTGGTGCTGGAAGAATTCGCGCAGGTCTCGCCGGCGGTCGCGTTCCCGGTGTTCGAGAGCGCGACCGGGCCGGTGCGCACGCTGGTCCACTTCGCACCCGCGGCATTGCGCGACCGCATCCTGCCGCGCGTGGTGCGTGGCGAGATCGTCGTCGCGGTCGCGATGTCGGAGCCCGCCGCCGGCACCGCGCTGACCGACCTGGCGACACGCGGCCGCGTCGACGGCGACCACGTCGTGCTGACCGGCCAGAAGCGTTGGTGCAGCGGCGGCGGGCATGCCGATGCCTACGTCGTCTACTGCCGCCTGTCGGACGCGCCCGGTGCGGCCGGCATCGGCGCGGTGCTGGTCGAGAAGGGCATGCCGGGCCTGAGCTTCGGCCGACCCGAGGTGTTGATGGGCTTTCGCGGCGTGCCGAGCAGCGACATCTTCCTCGACGAGGTGCGCGTGCCGCTCGGTCACGTCATCGTGCCCGCGGGCGGTTTCAAGCAGTTGATGGAAGCCTTCGACCTCGAGCGCTGCGGCAACGCGACCATGTCGCTCGGCATCGCGGCAGCCGCGCTCGAAGAAGCGCTCGCCTATGTGCAAGACAGGCGCCAGTTCGGCCGGCCGATCGTCGAGTTCCAGGCGGTGCAGCTCAAGCTCGCCGACATGGCGATCAAGGTCGAGGCCGCGCGCCTGCTGATCTGGCGCGCCGCGCAGAACGCCGCAGACGGGTTGCCGTCGATGGCCGACAGCAGCATCGCCAAGTGCTTCGCGAACGAGATGGTGCGCGAGGTCGCGGCGATGGGCCTGCAGCTGATGGGCGGCTACGGCTACTCGACCGAGTACCGCATGGAGCAGCGACTGCGCGACGCCTTCGGCTGGGGCATCGCCGGCGGTGCGATCGATGTGCAAAAGACGAACATCGCCGCGGCCCTGGTTGGCCGACGGTTCAACCAGCGCCCCTGACTCGGCGGGTCAAACATGGTCCAGCCCGGCGATGAAGATCGCGAACACGTCGCGGCCGATGGTCGTCGGGTCCTTGCGCAGGAGGCCCCAGGCGTTCTGGCGGTCGCACATCACGGTGGCCAGGCCGTGACACGCGGTCCATGCGGCGAGCGTGGCCGAGCGGATGCGCGCGAGCGGTGCGTTGCGGTGGCTCAGGTAGTCGCCCACGCACGCCTCGACGATGCCGTAGGAGCGCGACGCCGCCTGCGCCAGCTCCGGGAACAACGCCTTGTTCGGGATCTCCGGGCCGTACATCACCTGGAACAGCGCCGGGTGCTCGACCGCGAACTGCAGGTGCGCGAGCATCACTGCGAGCAGCCGGTCGCCGGGCCGCGTCTGCCCGCGCAGCGCGACCACGCGCCGTTCGAACAGCAGCCGGAAGCCCTCGGCCGCGATCGCCGCCAGATAGCCCGACTTGCCGTCGAAGTGATGCAGCGGCGCGGTCTGCGACACGCCCACATCGCGCGCCGCCTGGCGCAGGCTCAGTGGCGCGAGGCCTTGCGTCTCGAGGATCTCGACGCCGCGGCGCACCAGCGCCTCGCGCAGGTTGCCGTGGTGGTAGCTGCGCGTTTCGGGTCGCGTGGCGGAAGTCTTGGTCATCGAGAGCTTGGAGCTTAGGTCAGCGAACGCGTCCTGGCAATCTAATCGATGAGAAGATGTGCAAGACAAGTCTGATCAGGGAAAACGATAGGAAATGCAGTGAACAGTCTATCGCAGACTCTCATCGTAACTTACCGGTGATCAGATTCATTTCGCCATGAACGCCACCAAGCTGAGCGTCGGACCGCAACGCCACTTCTTCGATGCGCTCGCTGCCGGCCGCTTCGAGCTGCCGCAGTGCATCGCCTGCGACACGCGTCATTTCCCGCCCGCTGCGATGTGCCCGGTGTGCGCCGGCACCGCGTTCCGCTGGCGGCCGGCGAGCGGCCGCGGTGTCGTGCATTCGGCGACCACGGTGCGCCGCAGGCCCGACGCCGGCGGCGACTACGGCGTCTGTCTGATCGACCTGGACGAAGGGCTGCGGCTGATGTCGTGCGTCGAC